>NZ_JBHXDQ010000048.1:0-75720 GCF_042725875.1 Streptomyces sp. NPDC127038
CAGCGAGTCCACTGGACTCGGGGCCGGGCCCTTTCCGCCGTGTTGCCCGAGGCCTAGGCCTCGAACACCTCACGCACCAGCTGCTCCTGCTCCGCCTGGTGCCGCTTCGCGGAACCGACGGCGGGGGAGGAGGAGTGCGGACGCGAGATGCGGCGCAGGCGCTCCGCGCCCGGGACGTCCGCGCCGACCGCCAGGTCGAGGTGGTCGATCAGGTTGAGCGCGATGAACGGCCAGGCACCCTGGTTCGCCGGCTCCTCCTGGGCCCACAGGTACTTCTCGGCGTTCGGGTACTTGGCGATCTCCGCCTGGAGCTCGGCACCCGGGAGCGGGTACAGACGCTCGATACGGATGATCGCCGTGTCCGTGGAGCCGCGCTTCTGCCGCTCGGCCTCCAGGTCGTAGTACAGCTTGCCGGCGCAGAACACGACCTTGCGCACGGCGGCCGCGTCGACCGAGTCGTCGCCGATGACCGGGCGGAACTGGCCCGAGGTGAACTCCTCCGCCTTCGAGGCGGCGGCCTTGAGGCGCAGCATCGACTTCGGGGTGAAGACCACCAGCGGCTTGTGGTGCGGGTTGTGCACCTGCCACCGCAGGAGGTGGAAGTAGTTCGACGGGAGCGTCGGCTGGGCGACCGTCATGTTGTTCTGGGCGCACAGCTGGAGGAAGCGCTCGATCCGGGCCGAGGAGTGGTCCGGGCCCTGGCCCTCGTAACCGTGCGGCAGCAGCAGGGTGACGCCGGACGTCTGGCCCCACTTCTGCTCCGCCGCCGAGATGTACTCGTCGACGATCGTCTGCGCGCCGTTGACGAAGTCGCCGAACTGCGCCTCCCACAGCACGAGCGCGTCCGGGCGGGCCAGCGAGTAGCCGTACTCGAAGCCCATGACCGCGTACTCGGAGAGCAGCGAGTCGTAGACGTTCAGGCGGGCCTGCTCGTCCGAGAGGTACTGGAGCGGGGTGTAGTCCTCGCCGTTGACCCGGTCGATCAGCACCGCGTGGCGCTGGCCGAAGGTGCCGCGGCGCGAGTCCTGGCCGGACAGCCGGACCGGCGTGCCCTCAAGGAGGAGCGAACCGATGGCGAGGGTCTCGCCCATGCCCCAGTCGATCGTGCCGTCCTCGATCATCGCCGCGCGGCGCTGGAGCTGCGGGAGCAGCCGCGGGTGCACGGTGACGTTGTCGGGGATGTTGACCTGGGACTCGGCGATCCGCTTCACGATCTCCTGGGAGACCGCGGTGGACACGGCGACCGGGAACTCGGCCTGGACGTCCGGGACGTGGGCCTCGGGCGCCTGCGCGACGGCCTCGCGGACCTCGGTGAAGACCTTCTCCAGCTGCCCCTGGAAGTCCTGGAGCGCCTGCTCGGCCTCTTCGAGGGTGATGTCGCCGCGACCGATGAGGGACTCGGTGTAGAGCTTGCGCACCGAGCGCTTCTTGTCGATCAGGTCGTACATCAGCGGCTGCGTGAACGCCGGGTTGTCGGACTCGTTGTGTCCGCGGCGGCGGTAGCAGATGAGGTCGATCACGACGTCCTTGTTGAACGCCTGACGGAACTCGAAGGCCAGGCGCGCGACGCGGACGACGGCCTCGGGGTCGTCGCCGTTCACGTGGAAGATCGGCGCCTCGATCATGCGGGCCACGTCGGTGGCGTACATGGAGGAGCGCGACGACTCCGGTGCGGCGGTGAAGCCGACCTGGTTGTTGATGACGATGTGGACCGTGCCGCCCGTGCGGTAGCCGCGCAGCTGCGACATGTTGAGCGTCTCGGCGACCACACCCTGGCCGGCGAAGGCCGCGTCACCGTGCAGGGCGACGGGCAGGACGGTGAAGTCCGTGCCGCCCTTGTTGATGATGTCCTGCTTGGCGCGGACGATGCCCTCGATGACCGGGTCGACCGTCTCCAGGTGGGACGGGTTGGCGGCCAGCGAGACCCTGATCTGCTCGCCGTCCAGGCCGGTGAAGGTGCCCTGGGCGCCCAGGTGGTACTTCACGTCGCCGGAGCCGTGCATCGACTTCGGGTCGAGGTTGCCCTCGAACTCGCGGAAGATCTGCGCGTACGACTTGCCGACGATGTTGGCGAGGACGTTCAGGCGGCCGCGGTGGGCCATGCCGATGACGACCTCGTCCAGGCGGGACTCCGCGGCGCTGTCGATGACGGCGTCCAGGAGCGGGATGACGGACTCGCCGCCCTCCAGGGAGAAGCGCTTCTGGCCGACGTACTTCGTCTGCAGGAAGGTCTCGAAGGCCTCGGCGGAGTTCAGCCGGCGCAGGATGCGCAGCTGCTCCTCGCGCTCCGGCTTGGAGTGCGGGCGCTCGATGCGGTCCTGGATCCACTTGCGCTGCTTCGGGTCCTGGATGTGCATGAACTCGATGCCGGTGGTGCGGCAGTACGAGTCGCGCAGCACGCCGAGGATGTCGCGCAGCTTCATCAGGGACTTGCCCGAGAAGCCGCCGACCGCGAACTCGCGCTCCAGGTCCCACAGGGTGAGGCCGTGCTCGGTGATGTCCAGGTCGGGGTGCTTGCGCTGCTTGTACTCCAGCGGGTCGGTGTCGGCCATGACGTGGCCGCGGACCCGGTAGGAGTGGATCAGCTCGAAGACACGGGCGGCCTTGGTGACGTCGTCGTCGTGGCTGGCGTCGATGTCCTTGAGCCAGCGGACCGGCTCGTAGGGGATCCGCAGCGACTCGAAGATCTCGTCGTAGAAGCCGGTCTCGCCGAGCAGGAAGTTCGCGACGATCCGCAGGAACTCGCCGGAGGCGGCGCCCTGGATGACCCGGTGGTCGTAGGTCGACGTGAGCGTCATGACCTTCGCGATGCCGAGCTTGTTCAGGGTGTCCTGGGAGGTGCCCTGGAACTCCGCCGGGTAGTCCATGGAGCCGACGCCCATGATGACCGACTGTCCGGGCATCAGACGCGGGACCGAGTGGACGGTGCCGAGGCCGCCGGGGTTGGTCAGGGAGACCGTGACCCCGGTGAAGTCGTCCATCGTCAGCTTGCCGTCACGGGCGCGGCGGACGATGTCCTCGTAGGCCTGCCAGAACTCGAAGAAGTTCAGCGTCTCGGCCTTCTTGATGCCCGCGACGACCAGCTGGCGGTCGCCGTTGGGCTTCACCAGGTCGATGGCGAGGCCGAAGTTGACGTGCGCGGGCTTGACGAGGGTGGGCTTCCCGTCCTTCTCCGCGTAGTGCCAGTTCATCGACGGCATGGCCTTGATGGCCTGCACCATCGCGTACCCGATGAGGTGGGTGAAGGAGATCTTCCCGCCCCGGGCGCGCTTCAGGTGGTTGTTGATGACGATGCGGTTGTCGAAGAGCAGCTTCACCGGGACCGCGCGCACGGACGTGGCCGTGGGCAGTTCCAGGGAGGCGTTCATGTTCTTCGCGACGGCACCGGCGGGACCGCGCAGGGTCACGTACTCGGGGCCCTCGGGCGCCTCGGCGGCCGGAGCGGCCTTCGGCTTCGCGGCGGCCGGAGCGGCGGCGGCGGGAGCCGGGGCGGCGGCAGCGGGCTTCGGAGCCGCGGGAGCGGCGGCCGGAGCGGGCGCGGGCGCGGCGGGAGCGGCCTGGGGAGGAGCCTGGCGCGCCGCTGGCGGCGCGGGGGTGGCCGGAGCGGCCGTGGTGGTCCCTGCGGCCCCCGCGGCCGCAGTACCCGCCGGAGCCGCGGCGGCGGGCGCCCCGGGCTTGTAATCGGCGAAGAAGTCCCACCAGGCTCGGTCTACCGAATTCGGGTCCTGGAGGTACTGCTGATAGATCTCGTCGACGAGCCACTCGTTGGCACCGAAGGCGGCCGCGGGGTTCTTCCCGGCGGCTTGGTCATCGGTCGAGATACTCGAGTTACTGGGGGACTGTGGCGACACGGCGCTAACCGCCCTCTTCCGCTTCACAAGGTGATGGACAGCGGGAATAAAGGCTACGCCTCCCTGGCCGAGAAGGTCAGGCCGGGCCCGTCCAACGTCGCGTAAGTCACATCGGAATCCGTGTTTCGCGCAGGGAAATGGCGGGAAACAAGCGAGGTTCCGCTTCGGAATGGGTACGTCGACCGGGGGTCGCGGCGTGCTTCACGCGGCCCTGTGCCTGATCACACGTGTACGCCGGCGGCGGCAGCGGTGGATCTTGCGGCTCCGGTTCGAACTTTACGTCAACTTGGCAGAGAAGGGAGGCCCGGAAGGATGACCTGGATCCGGCAGCCCCGCTGAGATTCGGCCACACCGATCCGTCCGCCGTGCAGATCCACCGCCCAGCGGGCGATCGCGAGGCCGAGCCCCGTGCCGCCGTCGCTGCCCGGACCGTGCGGCGCGGGCACCCCGCCGCGGTTGAACCGCTCGAAGACGCGGTGCCACTCCGACTTCGGGATCCCCGGGCCCTCGTCCAGGACCTCCAGGGCCAGCGACTCGGGATGGTCGCCCCGCCGCGCCCGTACCGTCACCCGGCCGTGCGGCGGACTGTGCTTGACCGCGTTGTCGATGAGATTCGCCATGACCTGGTGGATCCGCTCCGGGTCCGCGTGCGCGGTCAGCTCCGGCGGGGACACGTCGAGGTGCAGATGGACGTCGGTACGGGTGTGACCGCCGCCGGAGCCCGAGGCGAGGTCCGCGCGCGCGGAGGCGACCATGTTGGCCTCCTTCAGCACCCCGGACAGATACGGCCACACCTCGAAGCGGCGCCTGCGCAGCGGTACGACGCCGTTGTCCAGCCGCGACAGGTCGAGCAGGGTCTCCACCAGCCGGCCGAGCCGCTCCGTCTGCTTCAGCGCGGTGCGCATCGTCTCGGGATCGGCCTCCGAGACGCCGTCCACGACGTTCTCCAGGACCGCGCGCAGCCCCGCGATCGGGGTGCGCAGCTCGTGCGAGACATTCGCCACGAGCTCCTTGCGCTGGCGGTCCTGGGCCTCCAGCTCGTCGGCCATGAGGTTGATCGTCTGGGCCAGGTCGCCCAGCTCGTCCCGCCGGTCGTCCCGCACCCGGCGCGTGTAGTCGCCGTGCCAGATCGACCGGGCCACCGCGTTCATCTCGTCCAGCGGCGCGGTCAGCGAGTGCGCCACGAACTGCGTGATCAGCAGGGTGGCGATCATGGAGAAGACCGTGATGAAGCGGAGCTCCGTCTTGGTGTGCACCGCGATCATCGACAGACCGGTCGTGATGAGCACGGAAATGACGACCAGCGCGCCCAGCTTGGTCTTGATCGAGAACGGCCGCACCTCGCCCCAGGAGCCCGAGCTCCTGCGCTCCGCGGACGCGCGCTCGCCGAGCCCGCGTCCCCGCTCACCGAGTCCGCTCATCACATCAGCCCCTCACGCGGGTCCGCTCACGCGGGGTCCCGACGTCTCCTGCGGAGGCCCGGCTCAGGGAGTCGGGGTCTCCAGTGCGTAGCCGACGCCGTGCACCGTACGGATCCGCTCGGCGCCGATCTTGCGGCGCAGCGCCTTGATGTGGCTGTCGACGGTCCGGGTACCGGAGGCGTCCGCCCAGTCCCACACCTCGGCCAGCAGCTGCTCGCGCGAGAGTACGGCACGCGGGGTGTTCGCGAGGCAGACGAGCAGGTCGAACTCGGTCGGCGTCAGGTGCACGTCCTCGCTGCGGACCCGTACCCTGCGCTGCGCGTGGTCGATCTCCAGCTCGCCGAGCCGCAGGATGCCGCTGCGCGGGGTGGAGGCCGCGACGACGGCGCGCTCGACCCTGCGGAGCAGGACGTGCACCCGGGCGGCCAGCTCGCGCATCGAGAACGGCTTGGTCATGTAGTCGTCGGCGCCGACCCCGAGGCCGACCAGCATGTCGGTCTCGTCGTCGCGCGCGGTGAGCATCAGCACCGGCACCGGGCGGGCGGCCTGCACGCGCCGGCAGACCTCCAGACCGTCGAAGCCGGGCAGCATGATGTCGAGGATCAGCAGATCGGGCTGCCAGGCCTCTGCGGTGTCGACGGCGGCAGGGCCGTCACCCGCGGTTTGCACGAGGAATCCCTCGGCTCGCAGACGGGCCGCGATGGCCTCGACGATCGTGGGGTCGTCCTCGACGACCAGGACACGGCGCTGAGCGCCCGGTGTCGCCGCCGTGCCGTTCTGGGAGGTGTGTGTCTGCTCCATCGCCCGCCCCTGAAGTGTGCTTTCCGGAATCCGTGGGGTGATCCCATGACTGCGCTTGACGCTTGAATGATCCGCGTCAGGCAAGCAGGGTACGGGCAGTGGGTGCGGCTCGGCTATCCAGGCCTCACCGCGAGATGCACCACGTCGGGAACGCCCCGGGCAACGGGGATCACTTCGGTACGGACCCGTCGGAATCCGGCATTCCGCAAGGTTCCTTCAAATTCCGGAGAGGGCTCCGCCGACCATACGGCGAGAACGCCTCCGGGCCTCAACGCCCTTGCGCAGCTTGCCAGTCCGGACGTCCCGTAGAGCCCCGCGTTGCCTTCGGTGACCGTCCAGCCGGGTCCGTTGTCGATGTCGAGGCACAGGGCGTCGAACGTGTCGGAGATCTCATTGACGTAGTCGACGAGATCCCTCTCGACGATCTCCGTGCGCGGGTCGGCGAGCGCCGGGGCCGACAGCGCGGCGAGGGGACCGTCCCGGTGCCAGTCGATGATCGCTCGTTCGCGCTCGACAACGGTGATGCGTCCCCAGCGGTGATCGGCTGCGGCGTGCGCCAGCGAGAACCCGACGCCGAGCCCGCCGATCAGCACGCTCGGCTCGGGGCGCCCGTCCAGGGCGTCGTACGCCGCGTCCACGAGCAGCCGCTCGGAACGGCCGTCGGAGGTGTCCATCAGGAAGCATCCGTTGGCGATGATCTGCAGCAGGGCGCCGTGGCGCCGCAGCACGACCTCGCCGTACGGGCCCTGACGGCGGTCGATGACCTCGGGGATCTCGTACGAGGCAGTCATGGCCGCCATCCTGGCACTTTCACCTGTACGGGTCGCCGGAATTGCGGGCGAGGGCCCCTCCCGGGTTGACGCGGGGGAGGTCCCCGGGGCTCGGCCCGTTGGTTGAGGACTTCCTGAGAATCCCGCCGTGCGTGGCGCCGGTCATAGACAGCGACGGGACGGGACGCGAAGTGTGGAGGGTGACGGAAGGAGCGGCGTGGATCTGAGCATCACCGGCCGGACCGGCACACTCCCCGGCGATCCCTCCCCATCCCCCGACCAAACCTCCCCATCCCTCGACGAAGCTTCCCCATATAGAGGTACGACTTCCGGGCCGGCCGAGGCGGCTTCTGCGCTGGAGGCCGATGATTTCGGGCGGGTCGAGAGGGCTTGCGGGGCATCCGGGTCTTCCGGGGGTGACGCCTGCGGGGCAGGGGGCCGCGGTGAGGGGTGCGGGCACGCGGGCCCCGTGGTCGACGGTGACGCGTCCCGGGCCGGGGAGCGCTCCGCGAGGTGTGCCGGCGCGGGCCCTGAGGCCAGTGGTGACGCTTCCGGGGCCGGGAACCTCGTTACGGGGTGCGTGGACCGGGGGCCCGAGGTCGGCGACCCGGGCTGCGACGGCTCCGCGTCCGGCGGCGGCGTCGGCGCCGGCGCCAGGGACCGCGCGTCCACCGGGGCGGCACCGGCCGTGTCCCCCGTCGGCTCTCTCCCCGCCGTGCCCCAGCAGCGCGACCCGGCGCCGACGGTCACGGGAGCCCCGCCGCCTTCGCCGGAACCGGCGGCCCGCGCCGCCGGACCGGGTGCGGGGGCGTCCGCCGTCCTCGGCAGGCTCGGCGGGCGTCAGGTCCTGCGGCTCGTGCCCACCCCGCGGGGTACGCCCTTCACCTTCGGGTACGCGGCCGTCCTCGCCGTCACCTCCTTTCTGGCCGACCACGCGCGCCCCGCGTTCGTCCGCGCCCTGCACCAGGCGTCCAGCACGGACGTCGCCCACCTCGTCCGGCATCCCGTACTCGTCCTGATCGCGAGCGCGCTGTGGATCGTCGGCGGGATCGCCTCGCCCTACGCGGCCGGGTTCCTGCTCGTGCTGACCGCGCTGGAACGCCGTACCGGACCGGTGTGCGCGGCCGCCGTGTTCCTGCTCGGACACGTGGTGGCCACGCTCGTCACCGAACTGCCGGTCGGCGCGGCGGTGCTGGCGGGCGCCCTGCCGGTCGGCTCCACGCACCGGCTCGACTACGGCATCAGCTTCGGTGTCGCCGCGAGTGTCGGCTCACTCGCGGGACTCGTCTCTCCCTGGCTGCGCTGGCCGCTGCTGATCGGCTTCGGGTCGGTCCTCACCCAGGACCTGATCCTCCTCGCCGACCCCGTGACGGACGCGGGCCACCTCGTCGCGCTCGCGATCGGCGTCGCGACCTGGCCGCTCGTACGCCGCCGCCACCACCCACGGCCCCCGGCCACCCACCCCTGAGCCACGCCCGGCCCAGGCAGCAGCCTCTCCGGCCCGGGCCCGGGGTCCCGCCCGACCGGCCGACGCCTTCCTCGTCCGGCCGACTCGGGCCGCCGCCCGTTTCGGGCCGGGCCTGGCGTCCCCGAGCGGCCGGGCGGTGTCCTCCCGGGCCAGGACGGGCACGGGCGGCGTTCCCTTCCGGCCGAGGCGGCCCGGCCCGGCCGGACAAGAACCGGACCCGGTTCACCCGTCCGAGTGGCGGCCGACACGCAGGCGCCGCCGCAGGGAGCCCACGCGGACATGGAGCAGCCCGCGCCGACGTGGAGGCCGCGCCCGACGTGGAGCTGCCCCGACGTGGAGCCGGCGCCCGGCGCGGAAGCAACCCTGGCGCGGAGCTGCCCCGACGTGGTGCCGCCTCCGGCGTGGTGCCGCCCCGGCGTGGAAGCAGCCCTGGCGCGGAGGTGCTCCGGCGTGGAGCTGCCCCCGGGGCGGAAGGCAGCCTCGGCGTGGAGCTGCCCCGACGTGGTGCCGCCTCCGACGTGGTGCCGCCTCCGACGTGGTGCCGCCTCCGGCGTGGTGCCGCCCCGGCGTGGAAGCAGCCCTGGCGCGGAGGTGCTCCGGCACGGAGCTGCCTCGGCGTGGAGCTGCCCCGGCGCGGAAGGCAGCCTCGGCGTGGAGCTGCCCCGGCGTGGAAGCAGCCTCGGCGTGGAGCTGCCCCGGCGTGGTGCCGCCTCCGGCGTGGTGCCGCCTCCGGCGTGGAAGCCGCCCCGGCGTGGAGGTGCTCCGGCGTGGAGCCGCGCCCGGCGTCGAGCCGCCCCCGGCGAGGAGCGGCGCTGCCCCCGGCGAGAAACCTGCCCCCGGCCGGACCCCCTACCGGGCGGGTGAGCCGTTCGCCGCGTCGGCCGCGGACTGCCAGGCCTGGAGGCCCGCCATGGAGGCCTCCTTGGCCCGCCGCCACTGCTGGGCCGCCTGCTGGGACGGCGGTACGTCCATGGCCCGGACCATGCGCCGGCCGGCCGCGAGCAGGGCGCCTGCCGCGATGACCATGCCGGTGCACGCCACCACGGTGCCGGCCACCGTGAGCACGGCACCGGCCGTGACGAGCCGGGTGTCGATGTCGATCTTGCGCTGGGCGAGGTGATGGTTCATGTCCCCACCATCCGAGCCCGACGGTCACCCCGCATCCCGAGCCGACGATCACCCCGCATCCCGAGCACCCCGTTCACACCTGGCTTGATCGACACGCACCCCTTGATCCCTGCCGAGGCCCGCTGATTGGCTCGCCGGCATGACCGATCTCGGACCCGTCACCTGGCCGCCCGCCCCGATCCGGACCGACAGGCTCGTGCTCCGTGAGCCCGAGGCCCGGGACCGCCCGGCGTTCGTCGACCTGCTCGCCTCACCGCGGACGCACACCTACCTCGGTGGTCCCCGGCCCCGTGACGAGCTGGAGCGCGAACTGCCCGAGGTGCCCGAACGGTGGCCCGGCAGCCTCGTCGTCGAACTCGACGGCGCGATGATCGGCCAGATCCTGCTCAGAAGGACACCGGACCACCGCCGTCCCGCGGCCGCGGGCAAGGTCGATCTCGGCTACCTGTTCCTGCCGCGGGCCTGGGGGCACGGGTACGCCGCCGAGGCGTGCGCGGCGGCACTCGACTGGTTCGACGGCGTCCTCCCGGGCGAGCCGGTGGTGCTCACCACCCAGACCGCCAACACCGCCTCGATGCGCCTCGCGGCGAAGCTGGGGTTCACCGAGGTGGAGCGGTTCCGGGCCTGGGACGCCGAGCAGTGGCTCGGACTCCGCGCGATCCGGCAGGCCGCAATCCCGCCCCCCTGGAAAGCGATCGCTCAGAGCGAACAGGTCCCGGGGAACATCGGGGAGCTCCCGTGCATTGAGTCGACATAGCTCAACTTGAATGCCGAAGGGGAGATCATGGCTTCGACGTCCGCATCACTCACCCTGCCCGTGCTGCCGCTCGACGACGAGGTCGTGCTGCCCGGCATGGTGGTCCCGCTGGACCTGAACGACACCGACGTGCGCGCTGCGGTGGAGGCCGCCCAGGCCGCCGCACGTTCAACACCGGGAAAGCCCCAGGTACTCCTGGTGCCACGCATCGACGGGACCTACGCGAGCACCGGCGTGCTCGGCACCGTCGAGCAGGTCGGCCGGCTGGCCGACGGCGACCCCGGCGCGCTGATCCGGGGACGCGGGCGCGTGAGGGTGGGCGCGGGGACCACCGGTCCCGGCGCCGCCCTGTGGGTCGAGGGCACCCGGGTCGAGGAGACCCTGCCCGACCCCCTGCCCGGCCGCGTCACCGACCTGGTGAAGGAGTACAAGGCCCTGGCCACCAGCTGGCTGCGCAAGCGCGCCGCCTGGCAGGTCGTGGACCGGGTGCAGCAGATCGACGACGTCTCCGCCCTTGCCGACAATTCCGGTTACTCACCTTTCCTTTCCGTGGCGCAGAAGGTCGAACTGCTGGAGACCGCCGACCCGGTGGCCCGGCTCAAGCTCGCCACCGAGCAGCTCCGCGAACACCTCGCCGAGCAGGACGTCGCCGAGTCCATCGCCAAGGACGTCCAGGAGGGCGTCGACAAGCAGCAGCGCGAGTTCCTGCTGCGCCGCCAGCTCGAAGCCGTACGCAAGGAGCTGCGCGACCTCAAGGGAGAGGACGGCGAGGACGAGTCCGACGACTACCGGGCCCGCGTGGAGGCAGCCGACCTCCCGGAGAACGTCCGCGAGGCGGCCCTCAAGGAGGTCGAGAAGCTGGAGCGGTCCAGTGACCAGTCGCCCGAGGGCAGCTGGATCAGGACCTGGCTCGACACCGTCCTGGAGCTGCCGTGGAACGAGCGGACCGAGGACGCGTACGACATCCGCGGTGCCCAGGCCGTGCTCGACGCCGAGCACGCCGGTCTGGAGGACGTGAAGGAGCGCATCACCGAGTACCTGGCCGTGCGCAAGCGGCGCTCGGACCGCGGTCTGGGAGTCGTCGGCGGGCGGCGCGGCGGCGCCGTGCTCGCGCTCGTCGGCCCGCCCGGCGTCGGCAAGACCTCGCTCGGCGAGTCCGTCGCGCACGCCATGGGCCGCAAGTTCGTCCGGGTCGCCCTCGGCGGCGTCCGGGACGAGGCCGAGATCCGCGGACACCGCCGTACGTACGTCGGCGCGCTGCCCGGCCGGATCGTCCGCGCGATCAAGGAGGCCGGGTCGATGAACCCGGTGGTCCTGCTCGACGAGATCGACAAGGTCGGCTCCGACTACCGGGGCGACCCGGCGGCGGCGCTGCTCGAAGTCCTCGACCCGGCGCAGAACCACACCTTCCGCGACCACTACCTGGAGGTCGAACTCGACCTCTCCGACGTGGTGTTCCTCGCCACGGCCAACGTCCTCGAAGCCATCCCGGAGGCCCTGCTCGACCGTATGGAGCTGGTCCGCCTCGACGGCTACACCGAGGACGAGAAGGTCGTCATCGCCCGGGACCACCTGCTGCCGCGCCAGCTGGAGCGGGCCGGTCTGGAGAAGGACGAGGTCGTCCTGGACGAGAGCGCGCTGCGCAGGCTCGCCGGGGAGTACACCCGGGAGGCGGGCGTACGGAACCTGGAGCGGGGCATCGCCCGGCTGCTGCGCAAGGTCGCGGCCCAGCACGAACTGGGCGAGCGGAAGCTGCCGTTCACGGTGACCGACGCCGACCTGCGCGGGCTCATCGGGCGTCCGCACCACGTGCCCGAGTCGGCGCAGGACCCGGCCGGACGGCGCACGGCGGTCCCCGGGGTCGCCACCGGCCTCGCGGTCACCGGCGCGGGCGGCGACGTCCTCTACGTGGAGGCGTCCCTGGCCGACCCGGAGACCGGCGCGGCCGGACTGACCCTCACCGGCCAGCTCGGCGACGTGATGAAGGAGTCGGCGCAGATCGCGCTCTCCTTCCTGCGCTCGCACGGCGCGGAGCTCGAACTCCCCGTCGGCGACCTGAAGGACCGCGGCGCGCACATCCACTTCCCGGCGGGCGCGGTCCCCAAGGACGGCCCGAGCGCGGGCGTCACGATGACGACCGCCCTGGCGTCGCTGCTGTCCGGACGGCTGGTCCGCACCGATGTGGCCATGACCGGTGAGGTGTCGCTGACCGGCCGGGTCCTGCCGATCGGCGGGGTGAAGCAGAAGCTGCTCGCCGCGCACCGGGCGGGTGTCACGACCGTGATCATCCCCAAGCGCAACGAGGCCGATCTGGACGACGTACCGGCCGAGGTCCTGGAGAAGCTCGACGTCCACGCCGTCACGGACGTCCGCCAGGTCCTGGAGCTGGCACTGGCGCCGGCGACGAACGGCGCCGTGCCGGAGGTTCCGGTGGCCGCGTGACGGAGGCCGCCGGAAGGGGAAGGCCCGGGTCCCGTGAGGGAGGCCCGGGCCTTCGCCGTGCCGTCGGGCGAGCGGGCCTCAGCCGTTGGCGAGTGCCTGGACGCGGTCCAGTGCGCCGTTGAACTTGTCGTGGTCACCGACCGTCGGGCCGGACGACGTGTACTGCCACATCGTGTAGTAGGCCCAGCCCGCCGGGAGCGTCCCCGGATCGGAGGCGTAGCGCGCGATCCACAAGGGGTTGGAGGCGGCGAAGCCGGAGTAGTCGCCGGTGCACTGGGTCCACCAGCTCGCGGCCGTGTAGATCACCGCGTCACGCCCGGTACGGGCCTTGTACTGGGTGAGGAAGCTGCTGATCCAGCTGACCATCGCGCTCTGCGTCTTGCCGTAACAGGCGGCCCCGTACGGGTTCCACTCGATGTCGAGCGTGCCGGGCAGCGTCCTGCCGTCGCCCGACCAGCCGCCGCCGTGGTCGACGAAGTAGTTGGCCTGGGTGGCACCGGTCGTGGTGTCCGGGGTCGCGAAGTGGTACGACCCGCGGATCATGCCGATGCCGTAGGCGCCGTTGTACTGCTGGGCGAAGTACGGGTTCGTGTAGTACGTCCCCTCGGTCGCCTTGGTGTAGGCCCACCTGACCCCGCTGCTCCACAGCGTCGACCAGGCCACGTCGCCCTGGTATCCGGCGACGTCCACGCCCTCCGTCTGGGTGGCGTCACCGGTGGACGGCGTGCCGCCCCGGCCGTCGTGGGCGATGACCCCCATGCCCATCCGGGCGGTGCCCCGTGCGGGGACGTCCGCCGCGGAGGAGGGGTGGGTGGAGAGGAGGGACAGGGCGGCGAGCAGGGTTCCGGCCGCGAGTACGCGCAGGCGGCGGGCCGTTCCGGATCTGTGCACGGGCATGTGCGTGCCTCCGAAGGGCGAGGGAGCTCCGGGAGCCCGGGGGAGCCCGAAGAGCTCGGTGGGGGGAGAGCGCGGGCACGCGTGCCGAGTAGGGGGATCAGGCCGTCCTTGGCCTGGGGGTGGCGTGCGCATGCCGGCGGATAAGTGTCCGATAAAGAAGCTACGCACGTAGACGACGGCGTGGAAGAGGGGCCGGAGTCTGCCGTTGGTCTACGCCTGCGAAATACTGGCGGAGCTGCGGCAACGGCGAGTTCCGGCAGAAACTTTCAGGATCGGGAAACCGGGTCAGGGGTGCTGACGTGCACGAGGGCGGAAACGACGGCGGACGTCCGGTCGAATCCGGCGTGTCGGGAAATGGCATGGACCGGCCCGCGGCCCGGGGTGGAGCGGAACGCGAATTCCTCTCCCTCGAACGGGAGTTGACGGTCTTCCTGCGCCGTGCCCGCGCCAACCAGGGGGAGATGGCCCGCGAGGTCCATCCGGACCTGGAGTCCGCGGCGTACGGACTCCTCGTCCGGCTGGAGGAGTGCGGCCGCCAGCGCGCCACCGAACTCGCCGCCTACGTCGGCGTCGGCAAGGCCACCATGTCCCGGCAGTTGCGGGCCCTGGAGGAGCTGGGCCTGGTCGCGCGCGAACCCGACCCGGCCGACGGGCGCGCCTGGCTGGTCCACCTCACGGAGGAGGGCCGCCACCGTGTCTCCAGCGTCCGCGAGGCCCGCCGCGCCCGCTACGTCCGCCAGCTCGCCCACTGGGACCAGAGCGAGGTCGCGGAACTGGCCCGGCTGCTCAACCAGCTGAACCGGGGCATGGAGAAGTAGCACTCCCCGCACGGCCGTTCCCCGTGCGGCCGCTCCCCGCACGGCCGTTCCCCGCCTGGCCGCGGCACGCGACCCGCCCCCGTACGAGGGACTCATCGCGTACGGGGGTCCCGCCTGCCCTCGTACGGAGTCCCGCCTCCCCGCGTACGGGGCCCCCGCCCGTACGTCCTCACAGCTCGACGAACACCACCGTCGCGTCGTCGTGCGCCTTGCCCCGGCGCGACCCCGGCCGCTCCCGCGCGTCGGCGCGCTCCAGGTCCCGTACGCGCTCGACCAGCGAGGCGGAGCCCTCCGTGCGCACGAGGGCGAACAGCCCGCCCCAGTCGCCCGCGCCGAACCGCTCCACCCAGCGGGCGGCGCCGTCCGTGAGAGCCGTCAGCGCGCGGACCGAGGCCCGGGGGAGCGAGCCCGTCACCGCGCGCGAGGCGACCGACGGGTCCGCGGCCGCCGTGAAGAACCCGCCCTCCTTGTTGCGGACGGTCGCGTCGGCGATCGCGTCCGAGGCCAGAGAGGTGCGCGGGAGCAACGAGAGCCGGTCGTCCAGCAGGGCGGTGACCTCGCCGGAGGGCGACTCCACCAGCAGCGCCGAGTCCGAGAGGACCAGGTACTCGACCCGCGACGCGGACCACCGCGCGAGGACCACGGTTGCCTGGGGCGTGCGCGGGTGAGAAAGGTCACAGGTGCCGGCGTGCGCGTCGGCGACCCGGCCGATCGCCAGCGACAGGACCTCCGGCAACGGCAAATCCCCCTGCGAAACGGACAGTTCGGTCAGGGCCCCGCCGAGCCGTGCGGAGAACCAGGGGACGGGATGCAGACAGCCGTAGTCGCCCCGGGGCGGGGTCACCCCGTCCAGGACGACCAGTGCGCCGCCCTGTCCTGAAGCGGGAAGCCCGACCGATGCGAAGTCCTCATTGGGGCGGTCCGGGTCTCCGGGCTCCGACACGAGTTCAGTGCGCATTCCGCCAGTCTGCACGAGCCCTTCACAAGGGCACCCGGACGCCGCCGGAAGGCGCCCGACGTGCGGTCCGGCGGCCCGGGCGCCAGGTTTGGCATGGAATGATCGACTCCGGCAAAACGTGGCGGCGAATACTGCCAAAGCCCGTCCCGGACGTCCAACCGGCCCGCCGCGCGGGCCCGTCGCGGGCGCCCCGGAGACTTGCCCGCCAACTCCCCTCCGATGTTCACTCCTTCGGGTGGCGGGTCAGATGATGCGGGACCACTGCCCACCGGCACTGGGAGGGTCGGGAGCCGTACCGGGCGTACGCCGCGATTGACGGGACGTCACCCGGGCCCCAAATGGGTACACGAGTCAGGAATGCGAGCACCGGTGCAGAAGACGCGGCCGAGGCGCACAGGCAAGAAGACGGCCTCCAACTCCACAGAGGGTGGCGCCGTGGGCGACGCCACCGACTCCACGGGCCGGGGCAGGACCGCCCACGTACGCAACCGGCTGATCGTGGCCGTGGCGGTCGTCGCGGCCGCCATCGCCGGAGCCGGCACGCCCATGGTGCTGTCCGCCTCACAGCAACTGAACGATTCCCAGAATCTGGTGACGCTCGCCCAGCGCACCCAGCAGGCGCTGACCCTCGCGCACGCGCTGGCCGACGAGCGCGACGAGGTCACCTCCTACGTCGCCGCGGGCAGGCCCCGGGCCAAGGCCCCCTCCGAGCAGCGCAGCGCCCAGGTCGACCGCCAGGTCGACGAGCTGCGCGCCGACACCGACGCCCCCGCCTCCCTGCTCCACGACCTCGACGGCATCGCGACGCTCCGGCGCGAGGCGCTCACCGGGAAGAGCTCCGCCCTGGAGGCGCACCAGGCGTACTCCGGCGCCATCGCCGAACTCCACTCCCTCGCCGAGGACCTGGCCGACCGGATGCCGCCGCGCGCGGGCTCCGGCGCGCACGCCCTCGCCGAGCTGGACACCGCCGTGCAGCAGTCCGCCGCGGCCCGTGGACTGCTCCTGGCCGCCCTCGGCATCCCGCACACCACCCAGAGCGTCTACAACCCGCTCACGGGCCTGTCGACCACCACCACCGTCTCCTCGGCCGCCGACACCCGGCAGCGCGACGAGCTGAGCGCCGCCGCCCAGCTGGCGCGCATCCGCTCCGACGCGGCCGTCGCCGACTTCCGCGAGACCGCGCCCAAGCAGGCCGTCGACGTCTACGACTCCACGGTCACCGGCCCCGACGTCGGCACCGCGGACAAGTACCTGGCGAACCTCACCGCGCAGCCGAAGCTCTCCGACTCCGCGCTCGGCACCGGCGTCAAGAAGCTCGACGCCGCCCTGTCCGCCCGGATCGACCTGATGCGCGGCGCCGAGGCCTCCCTCAACGACCACCGCACCAAGGACGTCGAGAAGCTGCGGGACGACGACGTCACCGCGCTGGAGCTCCGCGTCACCCTCCTCGGCGTCCTGATGCTCGTCGCGGCCGGCATGACGATGGCCATGGCCCGCTCGCTGACCCGCCCGCTCGCCGTGCTGCGCCTCGGCTCGGCCCGGCTCGCCGCCGACCCGGCCTCCGCGGAACCGGTCAAGTTCACCGGCCGCAACGACGAGTTCGCCCAGGTCGTCCGCTCCGTCAACGCGCTCCACGCGCACACCGTCGCCCTGCACGAGCGGATCGGCACCCTCGAAGGCGACCGCAAGCACCTCATCGGCCAGCGGCAGCAGACGGCCGACGACCGCGACCGGCTGCGCGCCGAACTCGCCGAGGCGGCCGCCCACCTGGAGCAGGTGCGCGGCACCATCCACAGCACCTTCGTGAACCTCGCGCTGCGCACCCTCGGCCTGGTCGAGCGCCAGCTCGGCGTCATCGAGGGCCTGGAGGAGCGCGAGCAGGACCCGGACCGCCTCTCCACCCTGTTCAAGCTCGACCACTTCGCCACCGTCATGCGGCGGCACAGCGAGAACCTCCTCGTCCTCGCCGGCGCCGAGCACGTCCAGCACCACGCGGGCCCGGTCCCGCTCGTCGACGTCGCCCGCGCCTCGGTCAGCGAGATCGAGCGCTACGAACGCGTACGGATCGCCGCGCTGCCCCCGCACGCGCACATCGCCGGGTTCGCCGCCGACGACATCAGCCACCTGGTCGCCGAACTCCTGGAGAACGCCACCTCGTTCTCGCCGCCCGACGTGCCCGTCGAGATCTCCGGCTGGCTGCTGGAGAGCGGTGACGTGATGCTCTCCGTGCAGGACGAGGGCATCGGCATGACCGACGACCGGATGAGGCACCTCAACGCCCGCCTCTCCGAGTTCGACCCGGAGGACACCTACGACCAGGAGAGCGGCGAGGGGCTCGGGCTCGGCCTGTACGTCGTGGCCCGGCTCGCCCACCGCCACGGTGTACGGGTGAAGCTGCGCGAGCAGAAGCAGGGCGGGGTGGCCGCCGTGGTCGTCCTCCCGAAGGCGCTGCTCGCCGCCGCACCCTCGTCCACCGTCCCCTCCTCGGTCCGGCTGGCCGGCGGAGCCCCAGCGGTGGCCCTGCCCGGCGCCGACGCCGAGGCCAACTCCAACGTGCTGCGCGGCCGTTCGATCCTGCGCGCCAGTGTCTCCGCCCCGGCCGCCGAGGAGGACCCGCTCATCGCGGCGGCCGAGGCGACCGTACGGGAGACCGAGGCCGAACCGGAGACGGAGCCCGCGCCGGCCCCGGCCGCCGAGTCCGGACCCGCCGCCCCGAACCCGGTCATCCCGGCGCCCCGTGAGCCGGAGCCCGAGCCGGAGTTCTCGTCCGAGACGACGATGGAGCTGCTGCTCCCGGAGCTGGCCCCCGAGGCCCCCGCCTCGGCACAGGCCCCCGTCACCCCGGACACCGCCGCACCGCAGGCCCCCGCCCGGGACTCCGCCGACGAGCCGTTCGGCGCCGTCGGCGAGCGGTTCGGTGCCGCGGACGAGCCGTTCGGCGCCGTCGAGGGGACTCAGGCCCCCGCCGAGGCGGCGACCACCTCGCACACGGACGGAACGGCCCCCGGTGTCGCCGGGGCCGCCTCCCACGCCGGCGGACCGGCCACGGACGGACCCGCGCGGGACACCGCCGACCGGCCCGCGGCCCCGGAAGCCGTGGGAGCCGTGGGAGCCCCCGAAGCCGTGGCCCGGGAGGCCGTGCGAGCCCCGGAGGCCCAGGCGCCCGCCGATCCGTACGCCATCGGTCCCGACGACCACGAGCGGGTCCCCGACGAGCACCACGGGATCACGGACGACGAGCACCCCAGGCTCACGGACAAGGGCCTGCCCAAACGCACGCCGAAGATCTCCGCCCCCGCCGCCGCCCCGCGGCCCCGCGTGGGCGGCGTGGACGCCGACGCACTGCGCCGCAGGCTCGGCGGGTTCCACCGGGGAGCGATCGAGGGCCGCCGCGACGTGGAGGCCGAGATCGCCGACCGGACGGGCGAGACCCCCACGCCCGCAGGACAGACCCCGTCGGTCCCCACACCCGCACACGCGCCCGCAGGACCCGCGCCCGCCGCGCGCCAGCCCGGCGCACAGGACGCGGAAGCATCGGGGGGCACAGTCGAGGAGGCAAGCAGTTGACCGCGACCAGTACCTTCGGCCTGAGCAGCGAAGCACGTAACCTGCACTGGCTGCTGACCAATCTCGTCGAGGAGGTGCCCGGCCTCCAGTCGGTCGCGGTCGTCTCCTCCGACGGCCTGCTCCTGCTCTCCTCCGACCCCGGCCGCAACGCCGAGGCGAGGACGGCCGACAGTGCCAGGCCGAAGGGCCCCAAGGGCTCCGCCGCCGACCTCGCCACCATCGTCTCCGGCATCGGCAGCCTCACGCTCGGCGCCGCCAAGCTGATGGACAGCGGTGGCGTCAAGCAGACGATGGTCGCGATGGACGAGGGCAGCCTCTTCGTCATGGCCATCAGCGACGGCTCGCTGCTCGGAGTCCACGGTTCCGCGGACTGCGACATGAGCGTGGTGGCGTACCACATGGCGCTCTTCGTCGGCCGGGCCGGACACGTCCTGACCCCCGAGCTCCGTATCGAGCTCCGGAAATCGCTCGAGGCCGAGCCCTCCGGGAGCGCCTGATGACCGCTTCGAACGGTGTCAGGAAGCTCCCGGTGCGGGGCGGCGGACGCAAGCCCGCCCGCGTACGGCCCTATTCGCTCACCGGCGGACGGACGCGCTTCGGCCACGTCCTGCTGGTGGAGACGTTCGTGGCCGCGCTGGACGCCCCCGAGGTGCGCAAGGAGCTGACCAACGGCTCGCTCACCACCCGGGTCATGCCCGAGATGCGGGCCATCGTCGAACTCTGCCGCCGGATGCGTACGGTGGCCGAGATCGCCGCTCTTCTCAGGATGCCGCTCGGAGTGGTCCGCGTGCTCTTGAGCGACCTGGCGGACCAGGGAAAGATCCGCGTGTACGGAACAGGCCACGGTCCGGGACAGCCCGACCGTGCCCTGCTGGAAAGGGTGCTGAGTGGACTCCGCCGTCTCTGACGCCGAAGCCGGCGTCGCCTCCGACGCCGAACCCGGCGTCGCCCCCCTCCTCGACGAGGAGGAGAACCTTCAGGCCTGGCAGACGGACCGCACGCGCGCGCCGATCGCCACGAAGATCGTGGTGGCCGGCGGCTTCGGCGTCGGCAAGACCACGCTCGTCACCGCCGTCTCGGAGATCACGCCTCTCCAGACGGAGGCGCTGATGACCCAGGCCAGCGAGGAGACCGACGACCTCACGGGGACGCCGGACAAGCTGACCACGACCGTGGCCATGGACTTCGGGCGCATCACGCTCGACGACGACCTGGTGCTCTACCTCTTCGGCACGCCGGGCCAGCAGCGGTTCTGGTTCATGTGGGACGACCTGGTGCGCGGCGCGATCGGCGCGGTGGTCCTCGCCGACACCCGCCGGCTGTCCGACTGCTTCCCGGCGCTCGACTACTTCGAGAGCTGCGGACTGCCGTACGTCGTCGCCGTCAACCACTTCGACGGCAGCGAGGTGTTCGAGCCGGACGATGTGCGCGAAGCCCTCACGGTTCCTCCGCACATACCTGTCATGATCATGGACGCGCGCCGCCGTATCTCGGTCGTCGAGACCCTGCTCGCGCTCGTCGGCCACGCGCTCGAAGTCAGCCCCGAATAGGGACGCCCGAGGACTGGGAGAAGCAACCCGCATGCGGAAGATACTCGTCGTCGGAGCCGGCCAGTCCGGACTCCAGCTCGCCCTCGGACTCCAGTCGCACGGGTACGAGGTCACCCTGATGTCGAACCGGACGGCGGACGAGATCCGTTCCGGCCGGGTCATGTCGACCCAGTGCATGTTCGACACGGCGCTCCAGCACGAGCGCGACCTCCAGCTGAACTTCTGGGAGTCCCAGGCCCCGAAGATCGAAGGACTCGGTGTCTCGGTGGCCGCCCCCGGCTCCTTCGACCCGGGCCCCTCGCAGCGCGTCATCGACTGGGTCGGCAGGCTCGACGGCTACGCCCAGTCGGTCGACCAGCGGGTCAAGATGGCCGGCTGGATGGAGACGTTCGCGCAGCGCGGCGGCCAGCTGGTCATCCACGGTGCCGCGGTCTCCGACCTCGACTACTTCTCCCGCGCGTACGACCTGGTGCTCGTCTCGGCGGGCAAGGGCGAACTCGTCTCGATGTTCGGCCGTGACGCCGAGCGCTCCCCGTACACCGAGCCGCAGCGCGCCCTCGCGGTGTCCTACGTGCACGGCCTTGGCCCGCGCCCCGAGCACCCGGACTACGACGCCGTCCGCTGCAACCTGGTCCCCGGTGTCGGCGAGCTCTTCATCATGCCGACGCTCACCACCTCGGGACGCGCCGACATCCTGTTCTGGGAGGGCATACCCGGCGGCCCGCTCGACGTCTTCAACGGCGTCAAGGACCCCGCCGAGCACCTCTCCCTGACCCTGGAACTCATGGAGCGGTTCACGCCCTGGGAGTACGCGCGCGCGACCAACGTCGAACTGACCGACGCGGGCGGCACGTTGTCCGGGCGGTACGCCCCGACCGTCCGCAACCCGATCGGCCGTCTGCCCGGCGGCGGACTGGTCCTCGGCGTCGCCGACGTCGTCGTGGCCAACGACCCGATCACCGGCCAGGGTTCCAACTCGGCCTCCAAGTGCGCCGCCGCCTACCTCGCCTCGATCGTCGAGCAGGGCGACAAGCCCTTCGACGAGGAGTGGATGCAGGCGACCTTCGACCGCTACTGGGACACCGCGCAGCACGTCACCAAGTGGACCAACGCGATGCTGGGCGTCCCGCCGGAGCACGTGCTCAACCTGATCGGCGCGGCGGGCCAGCTCCCGCCCGTGGCCGACCGCTTCGCCAACGGCTTCGACAACCCGGCGGACTTCGAGAACTTCTTCTTCGACCCGGAGAAGACGAACGCCTACCTGGCGTCGGTCACCGGGGCGGCGGAGGCGTAGCCCTCGTCGGATCCTTCCGTGGCGTTCTCGGGGAGCTTCGGTGGCGTGTACTGCCGCAGGGGCTCCCCGTCCGGGTCCGGGCGTACGGCGCCCAGCAGCGGGTTCGCCGCGATGGGGGAGACCTTGATCCGGGTCCCGGGCCGCGGTGCCTGCACCACCATTCCGTCGCCGAGGTAGAGCGCGACATGCGTGGCCTCGGGGAAGTAGACCACCAGGTCGCCGGGGCGCAGCTCGTCCAGCGGGACGTGCGGGAGCTCGGCCCACTGCTCCTGGCTGGTGCGCGGGATGGGCCGGCCCGCCCGGTCCCAGGCCTGGGACGTCAGCCCCGAGCAGTCGTAGGCCTTCGGCCCCTCGGCCCCCCACTCGTACGGCTTCCCGATCTGGCCGACCGCGTAGCGCAGCGCCTCCTCGCCCTCCCGCGTGGGCGGGCGCACGGTGCTGAGCGCGCCGGACGCCATGATCTTCCTCTGCGCCGTGTCCGTTCCCGACTGTTCGGCCCGGCCCAGTTCGGCGATCTGGTCCGCGGTCAGCGAGGCGAGCAGCCGCTGGACGTCGTCCAGGCGCTCGCGCACCGCGTCCTGCTGCTTCTTCTGCCGCGCGGCCAGCGAGAGCTGGCCGTCCAGGGCCTTGCGGGCCGCGCGAGCGAGTCCGTCGGTGTGCCTCTCGCCGCCCGCGACCCGCCGTACGGTCGCGGCCCGCTCCAGCGACAACTGCCCGATCAGGTGCCCCTGGTCGAGGGCGTGCTGCGGATCCCGGGCGAGCAGCAGCCGTACGTACGTGGAGATCTCGTCGCCGCTCTGGTACTGCTGCCGGGCCAGCCGTCCCGCGGCGCCCCGGCTGTCCTCCAGCGAAAGACGCGCCCTGGCGAGACGGGCGTCGAGCCCGGCCACCTCCGCGCGCTGCTTCTTCAGCTTCTCGGCGGTCGCGTTGTACGTCTCGGTGGCGCGCTCGGCGTCCCGGTAGAGCCCCTGAAGATCCGTCAGCAGCGAGGTGACGGACTGCCCGGAACCCTGCCCGGGCTCGGGTGCGGCCGACGCGGGCACGGAGGGGACCAGCGCCCCGACCGCCACCGCTCCCGTGCAGACCAGCCGCAGAAGTCGTCCTGACACGTCATCACCTCCGGTGCGGGGGCGGCCCGTCCACCACCCCGCTCGCACCGGAAGGATCGGACCGCCGGGCCCCGGCCGCGCGCCGGACGGCCGCTTCGGAGCAAGAACCTCACTCGTCGGCGTTGTTCTCCGGCGTGGCGCGGCCGCCGCCCGCACCCTTGCGGGGGCCGGGGGACCAGGGCAGCTTGAACCGGCGTTCCGAGGCGGTGCCCTCGGGGTCGTACTCGTACTTCCACCCCTGATGGAGCCCGAGCCGCTTGCTCGTCGAGGCCTGGACCCGCCGGTAGATCAGCACGGTGGACGGCCCGCCGTCGATTCCGGGCACCGGGATCCGGTACGTCTTCGGCGGGTGGCCGGTGATCCCGATCAGGACGGGCAGGACGCGGCCGTCCAGGGGGCCGCCGACAAAGGGGGTGTCTTCGCTCTTCACCGGACCAGTGTCACAGCAGGTGGGCCGCATTCCCGACAACGGGCAGCACCCGGCGGACCAGCGCCCCCACGATGCCGTCGGGGCTCTCCAGCGCGAGCGCGGCCCGCACCACAGCCGCGGCCTGGGCGTCACGCCCCGCGCTCGCGACGAGCGCCGCCACGAACTGCTCGACGAGCCAGTCCCGCAGCTCGTCCAGCGGGGGTTCCTTGTCCTCGTCCAGCCAGATCAGCGAGGCGGCCTCCACGGCCGTGATCCACATCCGCACGGTCATCCGCAGCCGGGGCCCGGGATCCTTCACCGCGAGATGGGCGAGGATGTGCTCGGCCGCCGCCCGCCGGACCCCGTCGACTATGGCCGTCGTCCGGGAGGTCTCGATGACGCTGCCGCCGTGGAGCAGGGCGCTGAACCCGGCGTCGTGCTGGTCCACGAACGCGAGATAGCGGTCCAGGGCCCGGGAGAGCCGTTCGCCGAGCGGCCCCTCCGCCGGCTCCGCGAAGCACTGCTCCAGCTCGTCGGCGGCGGACCGCAGGGCGGCCTCGTACAGCTGCTGCTTGCCGCCCGGGAAGTACCGGTACACGAGCGGCCGCGACACCCCGGCCGTCTCCGCCACGTCGTCCAGCGAGACGTCCTCGGGCACCCGCTGGGCGAACAGCGACAGCGCCGCCTCGAGCAACTGGCTGCGCCGCTCCTCGACACTGAGCCGGCGGTAGGCGGGGGTGGAAGCCTGCGAGGTCATGCCGGGAGCGTATCCGCCCCCACGGCCCCGGCCCCCGCGTACGACGTCCGGCCTCCCCCGCCCGCGGGAGTCGGGGAGGCCGGCTTCGCGCCACACCGGCCGCTCCGGGACCGGGCGTCTCAGGCCAGCAGTCCCGACGACTTCCAGAGCCGCCGCCCGGCCCCCCGCAGCACCCCGATCTCGTCCAGGAAGTCCGTCAGCTTCCTGGCCCCCGTCTGCATCACGTCCCGCCGGTGCCCGCTGGCCTTCACCTGCGCCACGGCCTCGCGCCGGTCGAGCCCGACGTTCGTGTAGACCTCGGGATTGACGAACGCCACCGAGAACACGCGCGCGAACTCGCCGGAGGTGACCCGCGTGAACTCCTGCGACCACCGCGGAGCGGTCAGCATCTGCCGGCGCAACTCCTCCCGCGCGTACCGGACGTGCCGGGCCTCCTCCACCACATGGATCCGCGTGACCCCCCGGACGAGGGTCTGCACCCGCTCGTCCGGGAACGTCAGCCGCTGCATCCAGTCGAGGATCTCCTCGCCGAGCAGCGTCGCCGTGAACGATCCCGGGGTGGTCGAGACCGTCTTGAAGACCCGCCCGAGGTTCAGATGCGCCCGGCTCACCGGATAGTGCGGCGTCCCCCCGCGCGTGATCAGCCGCGCGAACATCTTCGAGTGCCGGCACTCGTCCTCGATCTCGGTCAGCGCGTACCGCACGTGCGCGCTCGTCGCCGCCTTGTCGTAGATGTGCCGCACCAGCAGCTGCATCAGGATGATCTCGAACCAGATGCCCAGCGAGGCCAGCGCGGCCGCCTCGTGCTGCGACAGCGCGATCCGCTGCTCCTCGCCCATCCGCTTCCACAGCGGGGTGTCGTACAGCGACACCAGCTCCGGCGGCCAGAAC
The DNA here is from genome assembly GCF_042725875.1 of Streptomyces sp. NPDC127038. Taxonomy (NCBI): domain Bacteria; kingdom Bacillati; phylum Actinomycetota; class Actinomycetes; order Kitasatosporales; family Streptomycetaceae; genus Streptomyces; species Streptomyces sp. NPDC127038. Next base: position 24,889 of record NZ_JBHXDQ010000048.1, read on the forward strand.
CACTTGCCCTCCTCGAAGGGCGCGTCCCAGTCGAGCTCCTTGTCGGGGTCGAAGGAGTGCTTGGCGGAGGAGTCGAGGAGGCGCTCGGCCACCTGCTCCCGGTCCTTGAGCAGACCGAGCGCGTCACGGAGCACATCGGCCTCGGGCACCGTCGTCATGGCTGTTCCCACCTCGTCGTACGGGATCACTTCAGAAGTTACCGGCGGTCACAACTTATGAGACTGCCTGTCAGCAAGCTCGTCAATCCCCTGTGCCGGACTTGTTGACGACACGTCTACTCCATGTGAGCCTGCGAAGTATGCCGACGCATGAGCTCTACGCCGCGGACTCGGGAGATCCCCACTGGCAGATACCGGCCTCGGGAGCGGCCCGTTTCACCTGGGAGTACGACGACGGCCGTGACCGGCTGCTCGCCCTCTACCAGAAGGGCAAGGACAAACAGTGGGACGGACGGAAACGCATCGACTGGAGCCTGGAGGTCGACCCCGAGGACCCGCTCGGCACGCCCGACGAGGCGATGACCCTGTACGGCACCCCGTACTGGGCGAAGATGACCGACCGCGACAAGGGTGAACTCCGCAAGCACTACACCGCCTGGCAGTTCAGCCAGTTCCTGCACGGCGAGCAGGGAGCGATGGTCTGCGCGGCACGGATCGTGGAGTCGGTCCCGGACCTCGACGCCAAGTTCTACTCGGCCACCCAGACCATGGACGAGGCCCGGCACGCGGAGGTCTACTCCCGCTTCCTGCACGAGAAGATCGGGATGCTCTACCCGGTCAACGACAGCCTCCGGTCCCTGCTCGGCGACACCCTGCGCGACGCACGCTGGGACATGCCCTACCTGGGCATGCAGGTCCTGATCGAGGGCCTGGCCCTGGCGGCGTTCGGGCTGATCAGGGACACCACCGACAAGCCGCTGCCGAAACAGATCCTGTCCTACGTGATGCAGGACGAGGCCCGTCACGTCGCCTTCGGCCGGATGGCCCTGCGCGACCACTACCGGCAGCTCTCCGACGCCGAACTCCGCGAACGCGAGGAATTCGTCATCGACGGCTGCTACTTGATGCGGGACAGGCTGAGCGGGGTCGAGGTCCTGGAGAACTTCGGCATCCCGAAGCGGAGGCCGAGGAGTACAGCGAGCACTCCGAATTCCTGCACCTGTTCCGCAAGTTGCTCTTCAGCCGCATCGTCCCCTGCGTCAAGGACATAGGCCTGTGGGGCGAACGCCTGCAACGCGCCTACGTCGACATGGGCGTCTTCGACATGGGCGACACCAGCCTGGACCAGCTGATGACCCAGGACGAGGCCCTGGCCGAACAACTGGACGCGGAACGCTTCGCGGCGGAGGAGCGCGAACGCCTCACGGAGATGGAGACCACGATCGAGGAGGCCCGCGGAGACCTCGGCTGACCCCGGACGGCAGGGAGCCCCCGGGGCGGCGCGAGGCGCGGTGCCCCGGCCCGGGAGCTCACCTCACGAGTGGAGCACCGCCTCCATCACCGCGCGGGCGATCGGCCCCGCGAAACCCCCGCCGGTGACGTCCGCCCGGTCCGCCGCCGCGTCCTCGACGACCACCGCGACCGCCACCGCCGGCTGCGTGGCGTCGTCGGCGCGGGCCCAGGAAATGAACCAGGCGTACGGGGTACCGGAGTTGCCGATGCCGTGCTGGGCCGTGCCGGTCTTCCCGCCCACCGTGGCCCCCGGGATGGCGGCGACGGTTCCGGTGCCCCGCTCGACCACGTCGGTCATCAGCTCACGCATCTGCTGCGCCGTCGACGCGCTCATCGCCTGATGCAGGATCCGCGGACCGGTCGTGGTCAGCGTCGCGCCGCCGCGCGTGGTCGTCCGCTCCACCAGATACGGCGTCCGGACCGAACCGTCGCCCGCGACGGCGCCCGCGATCATCGCCATCTGGAGGGGCGTCGCCCGGGTGTCGAACTGCCCGATGGAGGACAGCGCCAACTGCGCCCGGTCCAGCCGCAGATCGAAGTTGCTGGGCACCACCGAGAACGGGATGCGCAGCTTGCGGTCGTTGAAGCCGAAGTTCGCCGCCGTCCTCGTCATGCCGTCGAGCCCGACGTCCACGCCGAGCTTCGCGAACACCGTGTTGCAGGACCAGGTGAAGGCGTACCGGAGGGAGGCGTCCTCGCACCCCTCCACCTCGTTGGTGAGCCGCGTCGTCGTGCCCGGCAGCCGGTACGGGTTCGGCGACCGGGTCGGCGCGTCGACGTCGTCCACGACGCCCGCGTCCAGCGCCGCCGCGGCGGTCAGCACCTTGAACGTCGACCCCGGCGGATACGTCTGCCGGATCGCCCGGTTCAGCATCGGCTTGTCGTCCTGGCCGTTCAGCCGCGCCCACGCCCTGGCCGCGGTCGGCCCCGTACCGGACAGCAGCCCGGGATCGTACGACGGGGTGGAGACCAGGGCCAGGATCCGGCCCGTGGACGGCTCGATCGCGGCGACCGCCCCGCGGCGCGAACCGAGCCCCTCGAAGGCGGCCTGCTGCGCCGCCGCGTCCAGCGTGGTGACGACCCTGCCGCCGCTGCCGCGGGCCCGGGTGAGACCGTTCAGCAGGGGCAGCGGGGTGAGCATCGGGTCGGTGCCGGACAGGACCCCGTCCTCGGTCCCCTCCAGCAGCGTGGACCCGTACAGCTGCGAGGCGAAGCCGGTGACGGAGGCGAACAACGGGCCGTCCAGGTACGTCCGTTCGTAGCGGAACTGGCCGCCCGTGTCCCGGGACCCGGTCACCGTCCGGCCGTCGACCACGATGTCCCCGCGCGGCTGCCCGTAACGGGCGATCGCAGGACGGCGGTTGGCGGGATTGCTGTCGTACGACGGCGCCTGCACGACCTGGACGCGGGCGGCGTTGACGAGGAGCGCCACGAACAGCACGGCGCACAGCCCGACCGCCCGGCGGATGTACTTGGTCACGGTGCCGGTGTCCCGTCGTACTGACCGCGGGCGCAGTCGCTGATCCGGATCAGCAGCGCCACGATGATCCAGTTGGTGACGACCGAGGAGCCGCCCTGGGCGAGGAACGGCATCGCCATGCCGGTCAGCGGGATCAGACCGGTCACGCCCCCCGCGATGACGAAGACCTGGAGTGCCACGATCGAGGCGAGGCCGACCGCGAGCAGCCGCCCGAACGGGTCGCGCAGCGCGAGTCCGGCGCGGTAGCCGCGTTCGACGAGGAGCGCGTAGAGGAGGAACACGGCGAGCAGACCGGCCAGTCCGAGTTCCTCGCCCGCGGTGGCCAGGATGAAGTCGGACTTGGCGGCGAACCCGATGAGGACCGAATGGCCGAGCCCGAGGCCGGTGCCGAGCATCCCCCCGGCGGCGAACGCGAAGAGCGACTGGGCGAGTTGGTTGGGTCCCTGGCCCGCGGTGATGGACCCGAAGGGGTCCAGCCAGTCCTGCACCCTGCTGTGCACGTGCGGTTCGAGACGGCCGACGGCGACCGCGCCGAGGCCCGCGAGCAGCAGCCCGACCGCGACCCATCCGGTGCGGCCGGTGGCGACGTACAGCAGGATCACGAACAGGCCGAAGAAGAGCAGCGAGGTGCCGAGGTCCCGCTCCAGGACCAGCACCAGGACGCTGAGCAGCCAGATCGCCACGATCGGGCCGAGGACGCGGCCCGTGGGCAGTTGGAGCCGCCAGATCCGCCGGCCGCTGTGGGCGAGCGCGTTGCGGTTGGCGGCGAGGTAGCCGGCGAAGAAGACGGCGAGCAGGACCTTCGCGAACTCGCCCGGCTGGATGGAGAATCCGGCGATCCTGATCCAGATGCGGGCGCCGTTCACCGCCGGGAAGAAGATCGGCAGGACGAGCAGGGCGAGCGCGCCGACCACCGAGACGTACGTGTAGCGCTGGAGCACCCGGTGGTCGCGCAGACCGAGCACGACGACGATGAAGAACGCCACGCCCAGCGTCGACCAGACGAGCTGGATGGGCGCCGCCCGGTCGTGCGGGGTCTCCAGGTCGAGCCGGTAGATCAGCACCAGGCCCAGGCCGTTGAGGAGCACGGCGATGGGCAGCAGCAGCGGATCGGCGTCCGGGGCCCGCAGGCGCACGGCGACATGGGCGAGGAGCGCGAGCACGCCGAGCCCGGCGCCGTAACCGGCGGCGCCGGGCGGAACGGTGCCGTGGCGGGCGAGGCCGACGGCGCAGTAGCCGTACACGCAGAGCAGGACGGCGACGACGATGAGGGCGAGCTCGATGCCACGGCGCCTGGGCAGGCGTTCGGCGGGAGGGGCCGGGTCCGCCGCCACGGCCGTTCCGGACATTCCGGGCAGGGTCATGTCCGGAACGTAGCAAGCGGGCGACGTGATGTCCCGTTATGCGGCGACGAAACGGGCCTCAGCACCAACGGGGGGACGGGCCGATGTTGTCGATGTAGCGGGCGGCGCCCCAGGCCCAGGTGCCGTCGGTGAGCAGGTACCAGAGCGGGTTGCCGCCGACGTTCTCGCCCGGGGTCTTGCAGAAGATGGAGACGATCTCGCCCTGCCGCGCGACCCGGATCAGCTGGCTGCCGCGGGTCGGGGAGCTGCGCAGGGCCAGTCCGCCGCGGGCGGTGACCCGGCCCTGGTACAGGCGCGGGTTGTTCTGGTTGCCCTGGAAGTTCCCGTTCCCGTCGCCCCGGCCGTTGCCGTTGCCGTTCCCGGGTTCGCGGCCGCCGCCTCCGCCGTTGTTCCACGTGTGGCCGTTGCCACCGCCGCCGTTGCTCCAGTTCTGGTTGCCCCCACCGCCACCGCCCCCGTTGCTCCAGTTCTGGTTGCCGCCGCCTCCGCCACCGCCGCTGTTCCACGAGTGGCCGCCGCTGCCGGTGCCCTGCTCCCGGCCGTCGCCCCCTCCGTCACCGGCGTTGTTCCCCTGGTGGCCGCCGCTGCCGTTGCTCCACTGGTGACTGTCACCGCTTCCGCTTCCGCTTCCGTTGCCGCCGTCGCCGTCGGCGAGGGCGGGGGTGGCGCCGGCGAGAGCGACGAGGCTGCCGGCGGCGAGGGCCATACCGATTCGGGTGTACGTGGACCGCAGGGACATGGAGGGCTCCTCCAGGAAGGGGGTGAAGCTGACTTATCGCCACATTAGGATCGCGAGCCGGGGAGCGCAGTTCACGCTCCGCCATCGGGGCCGCCCGGCTCCCTGAGTCCGTCCTGAGGGAGTGTCAGCGTCGCCACCGCCCCGCCGTCCGGCGCGTTGGCGAACTCCAGCCGCGCCCCGAGGACCTCCGCCTGGCCGAGCGCGATCGTCAGCCCGAGCCCGTGGCCCTTCGTACCTCCCTCGGTACGGAAGCGCTGCGGACCGTGTTCCACGAGGTAGCCGGGGTAGCCGTCCCCGTGGTCGCGAACGGTGACCACCGGCCCGTCCAGGGTCAGCACCACCGGCCCCCTGCCGTGCTTGTGGGCGTTGGCCACCAGGTTCCCGAGCACCCGTTCCAGCCGCCGCCGGTCGGTCTCGACCCGCACGCCCCGCACCACCCGGACCTCGGTGTCGGTCCCCGACGCGCGCACCACCCGTTCGGCCAGGGGCGCCAGCGGCTCCGAGTCCAGCTCCAGACGCTCGGTACGGGCGTCCAGCCGGGAGATCTCCAGCAGGTCCTCGGTGAGGGTGCGCAGCGTGGCCACCCGGTCGCGGACCAGCTCCGTGGGCCGCCCCGGAGGGAGCAGTTCGGCCGCCGCGTGCAGCCCCGTCAGCGGGGTGCGCAGCTCGTGCGCCACGTCCGCCGTGAACCGCTGCTCGCTCAGCAGTTTGCCCTGGAGCGAGGACGCCATCGTGTCGAGCGCGCCCGCGACCGCGGCCACCTCGTCCTGCGGCCGTGTCGGATCCTGGGCCCGCGGGTCGTTGACGCGCGCGTCCAGGTCCCCCGCGCTGATCCGCCGCGCGACCCGTGCCGTCGCGTGCAGCCGGCGCGTCACCCGGTTCACCGCGAACACCCCCACCAGCAGGGTGACGCCGATCGCCAGGGCGGACGACCACACGATGGCCCGGTCCAGGGCGTCGATGGCGTGCGCGCCCTGGGCGTAGTCGAACTGGACGGCCAGGGCCCGCCCTCCGCCGGCGGGTCCGGCCGCCCACATCGTGGGGCGGGCGTCGTGCTCGCCGACCATCGTGCCCCGCTTGCCGTCCGCCGCCAGTTCCCGCAGGCGCGGGGGCAGCCCGGGCGGGTCGACGCCCGCGTCCGGCGGCAGCCGGTCGCCCGCCTCGTAGGCCGCCGTGACGTCGGCGAGCCGGCCGAGCGCGCGGTCGCGTGCCTCGCCGACGGTCTGCTCGGTCACCGAGACGTGCACGAGGGCGCCGAGGAGGGCCACGAGACAGCAGCACATCACCGCGATGAACGCGGCCGCCTTCCAGGTGAGGGTGGCGGTCCAGTGCGGCAGGCGCGGGCGTCTCACGGAGTGCTCGCGGAGGGGGACCGGCCCGGGGTGGAGGACCGGCTCGGGGAAGGGGACGGGCCCGGGGTGGAGGATCGGCCCGCGGAAGGGGATCGGTCCGGTGCGGGGGACCGGCCCGGGGTGGGGGTTCCCGCCCGGGTCGGCGGTCCGACCCGCAGGATCTCGTCGCGGGTCGCCAGCATCGCGTTCTGGTGCGGGTCCCAGGACCAGACCGTACGGAACTCGTACCCCGGCAGGGTCGAGGGCGAGCGGATGATCACGTCCCGGCCCGCCAGCTCCACGCTGACCACGCTGTCCGCCGTGCCCATGACCTGCACCAGCCGGTGATCCAGGAACGTGTACACGCGTACCGCCAGCTGGTGGGCGGGAAAGCGGATGCCGAGCACCATGTCGTCCCTCCCGTCGCCGGTGAGATCGCGGTAGTACGCCCGCAGCACCGGGCACGCCCTGCCGCGCGCGCCCGGCAGCCCGCAGTCCCGGAGCCGCCGGGCCGTCTCGGCGTACGCCGCGTGCGGCCCGCTGTACTCGTCCGGATGGGCGGCGACCTCGGCCCGTACGACCGCCACCGGGTCCAGCGCGCGGATGTCGTCGCCGGGTGCGGTGACGCCCTTGACCGTCTCGGTGTCCGCCTCGCCGTAGTCGACCGCGGGCGTCGACGCGGGCGGCAGCTGCGGCCACAGCCTGGCCGGACCGACCGCGGCGGGGGTCGCTCCGGCGGAGTGCAGCGCCCCGGAGTCACCGCAGCCCGCCAGGGCCGTGACCAGCATGGCGACCAGGACGGCGGCGAGGGCGCGGACGGTGCCGTTCCCTCCGGGGGAGCGGCGGGTTGCGTCGGTACGGCGGCGGGTTCCTCCGGGCCCGCGCGTTCCTCCGGGCCCGCGCGCGAGGCGGCTGTGGATCACTGCGCTCCCGTGTCCGGGCCGCCCCGTCCGAGGGCGCCGGAGCGCCGAGGCCGTACGGGACCGGCGAGGGGAAGGACGTCGTCCGCGGGGTGACCGCCGAGGCCGGGCGGCCGCGCACGACCCGGGACGGCCGGCCGACCCGTACCCCTTATTGACGCAGAGATCCCTGGTCGCCGCACGGACGGCCACGCCCCCGGCCCGGTACTGCTCCTGCCCGGTCCCGCCCCTCTCCGGTGCTGCCTCAAGCCCGGTCCCGCGCCTGGCCCGGTGCTGCCTCAGGCCCTACCCCGCCTCCGTTCCGGTGCCGCCTTCGGCCCTACCCCGCCTCCGTTTCGGTGGCGCCTCCGTTCCGGTGGCGCCTCCGGCCGGGTGCGGCCCTTGGCCCGGCCCCGCTCCCGGTTCCTACTCCGCGAGCTCCTCGAGAAGGCGAGCCGTGGGGAGTCCGGCCCGCAGGTACTCCACGAACAGCTCGTTGTGCAGCGCCCAGGGCGAGCGCCGGGTCCTGATCAGCCGTATCGCGTCGTCCGCGGTGTGCCCCGCCAGGACGAGCGCGTGCGCCACGACCAGCCCCGAGCGGTTGTACCCGTGATAGCAGCGGACGAGCACCCGGCGCCCGTCCTCCAGCGCGTCGTCCGCGGCCCGCGCGAGCCGCATGACCCCGGTCAGCTGCGTACCGTCCAGCGGCCCGTCCGGAATCGGCCACACATGATGCTCGACCCCCGGGTCGGGACCGTGCCCCGGCTGCCGCAGCAGCGTCAGGACCAGGTCGAACTCGTCGTGTACGACGGCGGATTGCGGTTGTCCCGAACGTCCCGCGAACTCGTGCCCGCCCATCCACAGACCGGGCACGATCTCACTCCACGGGCTGTCCGGGACCGGAACATCCGGATACCTTCTGCGAGTTCGCAACGGCGCCTCCCACCCAACTGCCCCAACTCCTGCCAAAGGTAACCGGGTTCTTGCCCGCGGAGCACCCCGCCTGTTCCCATGGTCGTGGGGTGATGGTGCATGAACGGACTGCGCGTCGTACCGGCCCGGCGGCACGGACAGGAGCGCCTGTACGTCTGCCGGACCGACGGCAGGAGCGTCGCCTGGTACGACCGTGACACGGCCAGGGTCAACCTGCTCAGCGAGGACCGGCGCGAGGAGGTGCTCGCCGTGCTCGGCCCGTTCCTGACCGGCCCGGTGACGATCGGACCGCCGCCCGTACCGACCCCGGCCGAGCTGGCCCGCCTGGCCCTCCACCCGGACGACGACCTCGCGCCGAACCGGCCCGGCGAGGCCCTGGTGATCGACCTCGACCGGGACCCGGGCCCCGCGCACCGGCTGCGCCCCGACCCGCGCCGCCGCGCGCTCGCCGCCGAGCAGACGGTCGGCGCGGCCCTCGACGGGCTGGAGGGAGGCGGCTGGCACACCCTCCACTCGGTCCCGCTCCCCGGCGGCGACCGCATCCACCATCTGCTGATCGGCCCCGCCGGCCTCTTCTGCGTGCACGCCCTGTACGCCCACCGGCAGCGCGTCCAGGTCACGGGACCGATGGTCACCGTCGGCCGCCGCGAGGCGCACCCGCTGCTGCGCCGGGTCCGCGCCGACGCCGACCGCGCGTCCCATGCCCTGACCGCCGAGGTCCGAGCCGTCCTGGCCGTCGTCGGCCCCGCCCGCCTGGACACACCGGCGCCCGCGCGCGAGGTCCGCGTACTGCGGGACACCGACCTGGCGGGCCTGGCCCGGCTCGGCGCGGTGCTCAAGCCGGCGGACGTGGAGGCCCTGCACGCCATGGCCCGTGACCGGCGCACCTGGCTGAGACTCTGAACCTGGGAGGGGTGTCCGTCCCGCGGCCTCGGCTGCGGCCCGGTGCGGTGCTCAGGCCGCTGCCCGGTGCGGTTCTCGGGCCGCGGCCCGGCGTGGCGGAGGGCTCAGGGCAGCCGCCCGGTGCGCTCCGGGTCGAACAGCGGGGCCAGGAGGTCGCCGAATTCCTGTACCCGGGGAGCGATGTCCGGCGCCTGGAAGGCCAGTTGGGCGGGTGAGCCGCATTCCTCGACCTCCTGCCAGGTCACGGGCGCGGACACGGACGGCTCGGCCCGGGCCCGTAGCGTGTAGGGGGTCGCGGTCGTCTTGCGGCCGGCGTTCTGGCTCCAGTCGACGAACACCTTGCCCGGCCGCAGGCTCCGCGTCATCCGGTGCACGACCTGCCGGGGCAGCGCCTCCTCCGCCTCCACGGCCAGCTCCTTCGCGTACGCGCTGACGTCGGCGGACGGAGTCGGCGCGACGGACGCCAGCAGATGCAGCCCCTTCGACCCGGACGACTTCGCGTACGCCTCGATCCCGTCGGCGGCCAGCCGCTCGCGCAGCCACAGCGCCACCGCGCAGCACTCCACGGCCGTCGCCGGCGCCCCCGGATCGAGGTCGAACACGATCCGGTCGGCGATCCCCGGCGTGCCGATCGTCCACTGGGGCGTGTGGAACTCCGTCACCAGGTTCGCCGCCCACACGAGCGAGGCCAGATCCTGGACGAGGACCATGCGCGCGGGCCCCTCGGTGCGCGGGACCTCGGCGGTGGTGACCCAGGCGGGTGTACCGGGCGGAACGTTCTTGGTGAAGAAGACCTGGCCGTCCGGGCCGTCCGGATAGCGCAGGAAGGAGACCGGCCGGTCCCGCAGATGGGGGAGGAGCACGTCCGCCACCGTGGCGTAGTAGTGCAGCACCTCGCCCTTGGTGAAGCCGGTGGCCGGGTGGAGGACCTTGTCGAGATTGGTGAGCGCGAGCCTTCTGCCCTCCACCTCCGTGATCGGCGTCATACGATGACAATCCCACGAAAGTCGACAATCCCACGAAAACGGCACAAACATCGCTCAAAGTGATCGGAAGGGTGCTGCACGTGCGATCCATCTGGAACGGCGCCATCTCCTTCGGCCTGGTGAGCATCCCCATCAAGGTCGTGAACGCCACCGAGAGCCACGCGATCTCCTTCCGCCAGATCCACCTCGACGACGGCGGCCGCATCCGCTACCGCAAGGTCTGCGAGCTGGAGGACAGCGAGGTCTCGTCCGCGGAGATCGGCAAGGCCTACGAGGACGCCGACGGGACCCTGATCCCGATCACGGACGAGGACCTCGCCTCGCTGCCCATCCCGACCGCCCGGACGATCGAGATCGTGGCCTTCGTCCCGGCCGACCGCATCGACCCGCTCCAGATGGACACGGCGTACTACCTGGCCGCGAACGGCGTCCCGGCCGCCAAGCCGTACGTCCTGCTGCGCGAGGCACTCAAGCGCAGCCAGAAGGTCGCCGTGGCGAAGTTCGCGCTGCGGGGCCGGGAGCGGCTCGGCATGCTGCGGGTCGTCGACGACGTCATCGCCATGCACGGCCTGCTCTGGCCGGACGAGATCCGCGCCACCGACGAGGTCGCCCCGGACACCGCCGTCACGGTCCGCGACAAGGAACTCGACCTGGCCGACGCCCTGATGGACACGCTCGGCGAGGTCGACCTCGAAGACCTGCACGACGACTACCGCGAGGCCGTGGAGGAACTCGTCACCGCCAAGGCCGAGGGCCACGAGGCACCCGAGGCCCCCGCCGGGGAGAAGGCCGGCGGCAAGGTGCTGGACCTGATGGCGGCCCTGGAGAAGAGCGTGCGCGCGGCCAAGGAGTCGCGGGGCGAGGACACGGGGGAGGACGCCGAGGTCACCCGGCTGGCGTCCGGCAGGTCCTCCGCCCGCGGGCCGAGCCGTACGGAGCCCAAGGAGGTCGGCGGCAAGAAGTCGACGTCGGCGGCGAAGCGGACGGCGGCCAGGAAGTCGACGGCGCGGAAGTCGACGGCGAAGTCGGCGTCGTCCTCCTCCTCCTCGTCCTCCTCCTCATCCTCATCCTCGTCGGGCAAGCCGGCGGCGGAGAACAGGAGCAGCACGAAGTCGGCCTCCGGCACGTCCACGGCCGCGAAACGGTCGGGCGGCACGGCGGCCGCGGGGAAGAAGACGGCGACGAAGAAGACGGCCGCGAAGAAGACGACACCGCGCAAGCGGGCGTCGGCGTAGGACCTCGCCTACCATCCGGGCAGATGGACGAGGACCCCGGCCACCAGCAGGAGCGAGGCGACCTGCGCGATCGCCCAGGAAAGCCGGTAGCTGAGCGTCCGTTGATTACGGACCTCCAGCAGCCGGGGGAAGATGTCGCCCGGGTGCTCCAGGTCGTAGGTGTCGGTCCAGTGCACCGACACGACCATCAGGCTCAGCGCTCCGGACATCCCGCTCGCGACAAGTGCCGCCACCAGAAGCGATGTCGACCCGGCGCCCCCGGGAAGGACGGTGAGCACGACGGAGGCCGCCGCGACCAGGAACCCGTCGTAGGCGAGCAGCACCTGGGCCTTGGAGTCCAGCACACTCAGACAGTCGTAGAGGTAGTCGTGGGCGTACATGTCCTTCGGCTCGGGCTGAAGCCTCTTGAGCGCCTCCAAGTGAGCCTGGGACTGAGGTCCTTGAAAGATCCCTTGTCGCAGCCAGGACCGCATCCCGCCTCGTCTCTCCAGGCACCACCACGCCGACTGGGCCGAGGATGCCCACCGGCCGGAACACCACACGCGGCCGGGCAGGGACCTGCGGCAGGTTTACGGCGCCGTCGGTAGACGGGACTCCTGCAAGACGGTGACCGCGCAAGGGAGGAGAGAACACGGAGCGAAGGAACCGGCGCGAGCGGGACCGCGGAAGCCCTTAGCAGAACAGGCCCCAGCGCATCGAACCCCATGTTCGGACCCCATATTCGGATCCCATGTTCGGACCCCATGTGAGGATCGACGGATGAGCGACCTCACTCTCCGCCCGGCCACGGACGAAGACCTCCCCGCCCTCGTACGCCTGCGGGACGCCGCGGCGCGCTGGATGAACTCCCGTGGCACCACGGGCCAGTGGCAGCCGGGCGAACTGGCCGAGGACCACTTCCGCCGGATCATGGAGCACGGGGAGGTGTGGATCGCGGAGCTGGACGGCCGCACGGCGGGCGCCTGGGAACTGTGGTGGTCGGACGAGGCCGCGTGGGGCGCGCAGCCCCCGACGGCCGGCTACGTCCACCGCCTGATGACCGACCACACCCACGCACCACCGGGAACGGGCCGCCACCTGCTGCGAGCCGCCGAACACCGCATCACCGAGACGGGCCGCACCCACTCCCGCCTGGACTGCCTGACGACCAACACCCGCCTGACCGACTACTACCTGACGGCCGGCTACAGGATCACAGGCCACAAGCACGGCAAACCCCAACCAACGGGCAACCCGAAGTCGTTCACGCTGCTGGAGAAGAGGGTGGGGTAGGAAACGGCCGGCAACGCCTGCTCGATCCGACGGCGCGGCGCGCGTCAGCGACCTCGTCGGCCGAACCTTCCCGGTCGGAGCACCGGCTACTCGTCGAGATAGTGGTAGTCCCCCTCCGGGCGGCCGATCACCAGGGCGCCGTTGCGGACCCTCCACTCACTCATGCCGTCGACGTCGTGGCTGAGCAGAAAGAGCCCCCGGGGCCTGTCGTCGTACCCGTCGTCCGGGTCGGAGGCAGGGATCCCGGCGATCTGACGCAGCCGCTCCTCGAACCAGTCGAGGGACACCGCGCGGATGTCGCCCCCGTAGAAGGCCCAGTTGGCGGAGTTGTACTGCCGAGGAGGGAACGCCCAGCCCCCGCTGTAGGTGCGATTCGGATCGTCCGCCGCCACGATCTCCTTGATCCGGACCAACTGCCCTTCGTCACACTGCAGCCAGCCCCTGACCGAGACCATGACCCCCACGACGGTTGCCCCTCATCCTTCCGGCGCACGCACCGCTCCTCTACCTACGAGCGAGCACGCTAGGGGCGAACTGCTCACGCAAGCAAAGGAATTGCCGCAGAAGCCAGCCGCTGGGCCCAGCGATTCGGCGCAGGGCGGAAGACTGCAGGATGGCCACAGAGGCAGCGAGACGACATCGGCCGGGGTGGCCGGCCACTACGCAGCACCGAACGAGCACCGAGCCCGACCGGGCAGCAGGCACTGCCGTGCCGGCAGCGGTCCCGGCGCACTCTCGACCCACCGACGACGCTGGTCCAGTCCCGAACTCCCGGTTGCATCGTGGCGTTCAGGCTCCTCGGGCGCGTCGGCAACCGGTCACGATCGAGCCTGGAGGTGGTCGGCGCAGCACCAACGCCCCTTGCTTGTCAGATTGTGGACGTAACGGCCAGGACTGTCGGCATAGTTGCCCCAGACCGTCGTCGCGCAGCCCGGTTGCTGGCGAGTACGGCTACTCGTCTCCCGTTCCGTGAACCACACGTACCGGTGCGCCGGGTGGTTAAGGCTGAGCGGTTCTCGCTGCATGTTGACGGTGAGCCCTCTTCTCAGGAGAGTCTGATCGCCATGGTCCTCGGGCCGGGTATCGTCGCCGAGGCACGCGGCGGTAGCGAACCCGCTCCGTCAGCGCGTGAGTTGCGACAGGCAGTTGGAAACAGGGCTGCTCGGTGACCATCGTGGAGGCACGCGCTGAACGCCGGTGAGCTCATGAAGGCGGAGCTGGACAGGTACGACTGGACCGCGCTCCGATGCGCCGGTGGACACAGCGCGGCTCATTTGCCCGGCGACTTCCTGCTGCTGGCAGCCGCCAAGAGGCGGGAAGACGCGTGTGCTCTCGGCCTCGAAAACCACCTCATGATCCAGTCGTTCCCGCAGGAGCCGGCTGTCCCTGCTGTCTCGGTGCTGATGGCGGCCCTCACTCAAAAGCTGTCCGTCGGTGCGAGGACCGAGATACTCGACCTGCTACTGAGGCTTATCCACAACGACGACGAAGACGTCTCGGAAGCGTGCCAGCAGGCTGCCCGGCAGGGACTTTGGCTGTTCTACGCCGAGATTGCAGCCGCACGAGGGCCCGATACCGTCGCCTACGCCTGCGACATTTTGAAGCTCATCGAGTCCGATCGCACCCGGCTGTCGGACTACGGGGCTTCCGGTCGCTTCGACGTCCGCCCCTCTTGGATCGGTTCGTAGCCAAGCGATCCACAGGCCTTCCAGACCTGGTGCCGGGGACCCGGGCCTAATGAGCTGGGCGGTCAGGTTCTCCTGAGATTAGGAACCGTCAACCTTCCGTGCGAACCGCTCAACCTTCGGTTGGACGGGACAGTATTGGCCGCACTTTCCAGGTCACTGGTTGCAGGGTGCACCTGCCGCGTCGACTTCTGCTTCAGCTGTGCGATAGCGCCCCGGAAATCCCGTCCGATTCGCCCTCTACGCACGGACGGGCAGAGTGCTGACCCTCGCTGTATGGGGGCTGCGAAGAAGTCGACGCGTCGGTTAGGCGGGGCACGGCTGATGTGCCCGTACTGCGGTCTGCCGCAGGAACGGGTGCCGACGCTGGAACACGACTGGGTGCTGTTGGAGCCGGACATGACTCCGCTCGCCCACGTGGTGCCGGCGGAGCACCGGTGGATCGAGACGTCTGACGGGCGGATGACGGTGTACGGCGTCTGTCCTCCCGATCCGTTTCAGCGGTGCCGCATCGAGCATCGGCTGGCCTGTCCTGAACAAGCACTGCCCGACCTGTGGCCGTGGCTGACGAGCCTGCGAGGCGAGAACGCGCGCCAGGCCGAGCGTCTGAACGAACCCGAGCCGCCCAGCCCTCCCGAGGAGTGGCCGGACGCGGGATGATGGGCATCGGCTGAATTGCAGGGCTGACCTGGGGCGACGCTCCAAGATCCTGTCCACAAATAGTCCACAGACCCCGACATGCGGTGGCTCCGGGCGGCATCCGGCTGCACATACGCGAAGACCCCGGCCTCAGCGTTTCCGCTGGTGACGGGGTCTTTGGGCACCTCATAAGGGGTGCCCCCGGCAGGATTCGAACCTGCGCACACGGCTCCGGAGGCCGCTTCACCGCTGAGGATTCCTACAGGTCACAGGCTTACGGTTCCCCTTAACGGGAATCCCCGTCCACAAATAGTCCACGGACAGGAGCCGGGGTTGGTTGGGTCGCGTTCCGCGCTTCAGCAGAGGCCAGGGCCAGGGAGCGATAAGCTATCCCACACTGACTTGTTACTCAGGACTGCTGATGGACATAACGCTTTCTGGGATTTTGCGCAGCGCGGCGAGCATCCGAGTGAGTGTGAGAGTCCACTCGTTGGCTTGTTGTGCGTCGATTGCGCAGTCGAGGCCAGCGGCCTTGGCACGCTCGGACATCTCTTCCAGTTGCTCGGGGAGCTCCCCGACTCCGTCCGCCAGCATGAGGATGTGGCGCTCGAACTCACGCTGCAGCCGTTCGAGTGCCTGGGTATCGGACTCCTCGGTGTCGGTGGCGCTGTCTGATGGGTCGGTCCTGGTCAAGAGAGCAGCGTCGGGGGCGTCGAGGTCCTGCGGTTCCCATTCGGGTGCGCTGGGTTGGCCGGAGGTGGTGTTCTCCGTAGCCGACTGCTTTCGATAGCTTCGGGTGCCGGACTCCTTGGTGAAAGTTCGGTTGAACCACGCTCGGGTAGCCCGGCTAGCGGTTGGCAACCCGTCCGGACCGATTTGTGAAGGTGGGCGGTCGCCGTGGTCCATTGCGTCGGCGATCTCGCGCAGCAGGCCAACGGCAATGACGCGGTTGTTGCGCATCGCAGTGATGCTATTCGTCACGCTACGCCGAACGCGGTCTGCCTTAGTTCCTTCGTCATCGATTTTCTGGCCGGCCAATGAACCACGGTCGGCATCAATGAGGTCGAACGCAGCGAGCCAGTGCGGCGCACGATATGCGAGCAATTCCTCGAATGCTTCGTCGTCCGTATTCGCAGCGGCCAGCAGGTCCACGAGCGTTCGCCCTGTTAGCTCAACTCCGTTGAAGGCCGCGCTGCGCTTGAGTACCTCGGCCACGCGAGGGTTCCACGGGTTGGGGTAGCTCTCGGAGGTAAGGGCGGACCACGCACGCACCCGGCGGTTCACGTCAGAGGCTGACATTTGGGAGGGAGCGGGTTCGCTGAGTGCGCTACGGATCAATTGGCGCTTCTTTGCTTCCTCCTTGGTCGGGAATAGTTCGATCAGTAGTCGCATCGACCGGATATCGCGCAGGGTGGAGATGGAGGCGCCGTCGGGCACGTCGGGCAGGTCCGTGATGGGGGCAAGGCCAGTCAGAACGTCGGCGATCTTATCTTCCAGCTCGCCGTGAGCCGTATAGGCACCCAGCACACTTCGGCCTAGTGCCCGGCTCCGATCATTCGGGGCAAACCCGAGCGGCGGGTGCACGTGGTCTCGCCGGTTGCTGCCCTGCACGATACGAAACAACCGCCGCGGGGTGGGGCTGCCAATCACCAGATGCGATTCAACGATGGCCACTCGAGCCGCCCGCTGAGCCCGTCCGGCGGGTTCGCCGTTTTCGTCTGCTGCGCAGTACTCGGCGTTGAGCAACCCTGAGTACTGGGCTAGCCAATAGCTTGGATTGACTGCCAGACCCTCACGGTCCTGCCCGAGCTTTCGAAAGGGGATGCCCGTGAGTACCTCGGAGGAGGTCACCTCAAAGAGGTCGTGCCGATACCTGGTCCTGTTGTTGCCCCGGACGGCCATCCAGCCCCAATACGAGTCCGGATAACTGGGAGCTCCGGCCAAAGCCTCGGGCGGTTCCTCGTCCAGTAGGAGGTGCTGCGGAACATACATGCACGGCTCTACCTGGCCGTTCAGAATCAGGTCCTCTCGCAGGTCGTACGAGCGGAAGCCATCCCGGGCTTGGAGCGCGTGAACAGCAGCGTCCACGTTGGCGATCAGGTGCTCGCGGTTCACCACCCTGCTTTCAAGGGCTGCAAGCACCTTCTCCTCGCCGCCCTCGGTCAGACGGCTCCACGGGCGTACCCGCGAGATGCTGCGCACCCCATGCTTGGCATCGGCCGGGTCGACCACCGATCGCCAGGTCGCAGAGATCCGTTCATTGTGCTCCCAGACCACGCCGCCGATGCCGTGCATGTCGACGATGACGACCAACAGTTCGCCAGCATCCGTCCTGACTTTCCGCAGCCGGTCCGATGCGATCTGGCGTGTCTCGCCCGAAGTAGGCTCTGCGAGCATTTCTTTAGGGCGGACGATGAACGGGACTATGGCCTCAAGCGCTGCCCGCGGCACGTTGACCCCAGGCGTCGCTAGTACAGCGTTGACCCATGTCTCCTGTACCTCCCTCGGAGCCGGCACGTGAAAGGGGCCTGAAATTGCCTCGGTCATGACAAAAGCCTTAGTGGAGAGTTGGTGATGAGAAGGAGGGCGGGCACGTCCGGCGAACCGGAACGCACCCGCCGCGAGGAGATCAGAACCGGTGGTCGTGCAAGTCGTCCAAAGCGCCGGGCAGGAACATGACCGCTGTCCTGATCAGCGTGGAGCCCCAAGTACGGCTGCGCTGTTGCTGCTCCAGCCTGCTGATCCGCTGCTCGTGGTCGTTGACCTGGCGCACTAGACCGGACAGCCCATCGAGCTTCCGGTCCATCCGTTCGAACGCGGCGCGCAGTTCCCACAGCTCGGACGCTCCGGTCGGCGGGACCATCGACCGGGCCTGTGTATGTGGTTCGTGGTGGTCGTTCACGATGTCTTCCTCTCGTGACGTGGGTGAAGGTCACCGGGCCCTTTGGGCGCCGGGTGAGTGGGCTCACCTCGCGTACGAGATCTGCAGCCCGCCACACCGGGCTTCCGTCTGTGTGACGGCCTGCTCGGTGAGACCGCCCATCGGCCGTCCGCTCCGCAAACCCCCGCACTTCATCGCCGTACAGCTATGGGCGATGAAGTGCCTCCGGGGCCGAGCCAACTGGTGTCTCCAGTCCGGGCCTGCGGTTG
Organism: Streptomyces sp. NPDC127038; assembly: GCF_042725875.1. NCBI lineage: Bacteria > Bacillati > Actinomycetota > Actinomycetes > Kitasatosporales > Streptomycetaceae > Streptomyces > Streptomyces sp. NPDC127038. The sequence continues at coordinate 42,956 of NZ_JBHXDQ010000048.1, forward strand.
GACGGCGCGACTAGGGCGCGCTCAGCGTGAACATCGCATGTCTCGAGTGACGGACGCCAAGATTCCGCAGAAAAGCTGATCTTTACAGTAAAATCGACCATTACTGTTTGTCGGACTGCCATCTTTCGGTCGACATTTGTCGCAACTTGCAGTTCTTGCCTTGATCCTTCCCACCGGGTTTTCCGGAGAGTGCTTGGCACTCAGAGGAAGTTACTGGTCAGATCCCTACGCACGCTCAGTCGACTTAGCTTCGTTCACGAGCGGTCCGCGGAGAGTTGACCTGACGCGGCCGTGCGCCGCTTCACACCGTCCGGCCTTCGTGTGCCATCGCCGCCCTGAGGCGAACACAGGACCGTGGGGCTATAGGGTCACCGGGTGGAACCTCTGAGTCTCTTTGTATCCGACGACGGCGACCTGCCGCTGCCCACCTCGCTACAGGTGGCAGTGCAGCACGGGGAGGTCTTCACTCGACCCTGGGTCGTAGAGATGATCCTCGATTTGGTCGGGTACACAGACGATCAAGACCTTGCCGACATGCGGATACTGGAACCGGCCTGCGGACAGGGTGCCTTCCTCGGCCCCATGGCCGCGCGCTTGAGCGCATCTTGCCGGCGCCATGGGCGTTCGCTACTCGATGCCAGCAACGCAATCGAGGCGTTCGACCTCGTGGAGCGGAATGTTGAGCAAAGTCGGGCCGCCATCGCTGCGCAACTCAGCAACGACGGGTGGCGGGCGTCGGACGTTGAGGAGGTGGTCCGTTCATGGGTCAGGCACGGGGACTTCCTCTTGCAAGAGTCGAGCCCGGGCACCGCAGATTTTGTAGTGGGTAACCCTCCGTACATCCGGTTGGAGGACGTACCTGAGGAGCGCATGAGGGCCTACCGGCAGGCGTGTTCCACTATGAGCGGTCGTTCTGACATCTACATCGGCTTCTACGATGCTGGCCTGCGGAGGCTGAGGCAGGGCGGGAAGCTGGGCTTCATCTGTGCGGATCGCTGGATGAGAAACCAGTACGGTCGTGGACTTCGTCGGCTAGTGACCCGTGACTACAGCATGGATCTGGTACTGACCATGCATGACGTAGACGCGTTCGAGGAACAGGTCTCGGCGTATCCCGCGATCACTGTCATTAGCCGCGGCACCCAAGGTCCAGCCGTCGCAGCGGATGCGTCCCGTGCTTTCGACGCCGACGCATCGAGCCACTTCCGTGCCTGGGTTGCCGAGAGGAGCCAGGACCTCATCAAGGCGTCCAGTTACCACGCTGCTCGACTTCCCCACTGGTTCCCAGGAGAGGACTCGTGGCCCGCTGCGTCACCGGCCCGCCTGTCGATGTTGGAGGACTTGAGCGACCGATTCCGTCTCCTGGAAGACGAAATCACTGGTACCCGCGTTGGTATCGGCATCGCAACCGGTGCTGACAAGGTGTTCATCACCCGCGATGCAGACACGGCGGAGACGGATCGTCTGCTCCCCCTTGCCATGGTCAAGGACACGACGAGTGGGAAGCTTGACTGGGGTGGCACCTACTTGGTCAATCCGTGGGATGCGCAAGGCCAGCTCGTCGACCTGGATGAGTACCCGCAGCTACGCACTTACTTCGATGAGCACCGAGCGGCGCTGAGCAAGCGATACGTTGCGGTCAAGCAGCCTGCCCGCTGGTACAAAACCATCGATAAGGTAGACCACAAGCTCACACGTCGGCCCAAACTTCTTCTCCCAGACATGAAGTTGACCATCCATCCAGTACTGGATGAAGGCGGGGCCTACGGGCTGTACCCTCACCACAATCTGTACTACATCGTGTCGGACGCGTGGGACATGCGCGTCCTCGGCGGCTTGCTGCTCTCGAAGGTCGCCGAGGCGTTCGTGGAGGCGTACGCGGTCAAGATGCGCGGTGGGACGCTTCGCTTCCAAGCGCAGTACCTTCGCAGGATTCGAGTCCCCGATCCCGCAGAGATGCGGGAGGAGGATCGTGTCGCGTTGGCTAGGGCTTTCGAAATGCGGGACGTGCAAGCCGCGACTGAGGCTGCGTTGCGTGCTTACGGGCTCGACGCGCTTCCTGACTAGGGGGTACGTCTTGACGGTTACGCGCCATGATTTCGAGGATGCTGTCGCTGCCTACTGGGGAGCTAAAGAGTCTCAGCGAGAGCTGTCCGTTATTAAGGATGCGGTAGGCGCTGGCACTGCAGGTTCTGTACGCGGAGGGAAGCACTTTGACGGTATCGCTGCCCTTCTCGCCAAGTTCTTCCTCGATGCCGGTTATGCGCCACAAGACATCAGAGTAACCAAGAAGCAGGGGCTGGAACTTCCTGGCTACTACCGCCCTCAGAAGCAATGGGATGTCGTGGTGATCCATGACAACACGCTCGTCGCTGCTTTCGAGCTCAAAGCCCTCGGCGGCCCATCTTTCGGTAACAATTACAACAATCGGGTCGAAGAAGCTTTGGGTAGCGCAGTGGACCTACGTCGCGCTGCCCTTGCAGAGCTATTCCCGGGCGAAAAGCCTTGGCTTGGTTACTTCTTCATAATGGAAGATCATCCAAAGTCTCGCGGCCCCGTGGGGACGAGAGATGGAGTCTTCCCTGTTGATCATGTATGGGCTGGAAAATCGTATCAGGATCGGTTTGCTGTATTCTGTGAGAGGCTGATGGCGGAGGGGTTGTACGACTCGATTTGTTACATCACCTCCTCGGCGGCCGATCCAAAGCCGGCCGAGCCCACCGGCAGCCTGGACTGGCGTCATTTTTCGGCAGCCATCAACGCCAGGATTAAATATCTTGCAGACCTCGGCCTGCCTCGCGAAAACACACTTTCTTTCTAGATTTCCCTATCGCGGAAGTCGCAAAGCTGACCCTACGAATGCCACCGCGGCCGGGCTGACAATGCTGCGTTCGCCCGGCCGTGGATGCACTGAAGGGGGCTCCGGCGATCCATAGGCTGCAGCAATTTTCTGCATGCGCGAGATCTGAATTCCAAATTGCCGACTAAAGTGCAACTGCTCTTTCGTGTCGTATGAACTGAAGGGACCTCTCCTCTTCGTCCGTGAGGAGAGTAACGTCTAGATCCTGAAGCCTGAAATCTTGGGCTAATTTATCGTGGAGGCTTATGACGTCGCTTCGGTTCGATTCAGGGAAAACTATCAGAATATCCACATCGCTAGCGGTGGTTGCGCTTTCTGGTCTGCTGTATGACCCGAAGAGGTACCACTGAACCCTAGGGGCAATTTTTCTAAATTCCTCCGCTTCACTGCGGAGGCGTGTAATCAATGAATCTCTGTTCGGCATGATGCAGGGCCCCCATTAGTTCTTTGTATGTAAACAGTCCGATTCCCAGGCTGGCTGCTGCTTCTTTCGCCTCGCCGGTATAGCTGTTGTATGCGCCCATATTTACGACGGCATCCACGTTCGGATGCCAACCTAGAGCTTGCTGGAGGCCGGCAACGCCAAGGGTATAGGCGTCCACAAAAGTGATATCAACTGCGGGGATGTTATTTCGATGGATGCGCAGGATGCTTTCACATACGCGCTCGACGTGCGATACCCGTCGGTGTGAAGGGAGCGTTGTCCTGGCATAAGTGAGGTTGCTCGGCTCCCATCCACGGAACTCCCTACGCCCTATGGCGCTCCATGCTTCCTTGAATGTGTAAGCCTCGAAGCCGAGTGAATGAGCCCTTTCTTTCGAAGGTCCGGAGTAATGCAAGTCCTTTCCTGAGTTGACGACAGCGTCGATCCCAGGGTCGGTGGAGTAGCACTCATCCACGAGTTTTTCGTCTAGTATTGGAACGCTTACGAGACTGAGCCGAACGGGAGTTTTATCTTTTCTGGTGACGAGCAAGGACCCCTCTTGCGTAACTTCTGTGGCGGTAACATCATCGCTTTCCAGAAGGGCCCTACTCGCCCAGTCGCGTGCGCCCTGAAACCGATTTGAGAGTGTCACCGCTATCCCTCACTTTCAAAGATGTATGACATGGCCTCCGGGAACCGCTTGCCATTGACCTCGTAGATGTGGTGAACGTGCCTCGCCTCAAGGTCGTCGGCGTGCTGACGAAACTCTTCTATCGTGAGAAGTTCATTCTCTGTGAGCAGGTCACGATTGAGATCTGCAAAGTTCAAAATGCGACGGTTGTTTGGAATGATGCGGGTGAGCATTTTTCTGCTCCATGAGGGAAACCTGTCACCTGCCCAGTCCTCGCCTCCGCTACCCGCGGGTCCGTAAATATCAAAAATTTGCTTGTTCTCTCGAAAAATCGGGAGAACATAGGCACGGGCCTCCGCTCGATCGCCGACCTTTCGAGTGCCGAATAGCTCCTTGATTCGCGTTTCGTGAGTCTTTTTCCACTCAAGCATCAACTCGATAGGGAACTGGTCTGGTGATTTATCCACTATCGTATGGCATGAAGCGCAAAGCAGTGCCAGGTTCGCGAAGCCTGCCCTCTCGACGTCAGTGAGTGGCGAGTTTCCTCGAGGGCCTTTTTCGATGGCCGCTACGATATGGGCCATTTCGGCGATGCTTACTCTTCCGTCGCCTACCTCGACAAGCACGTCACGAGCGCATTTCGGGTTCTGGCAGTGAGCAGCGGCCCGGGAGAATAGCTCGCGGGCGGTTGCGTCTGAAATTCTTACCCTCTCAGATGTGCATCCCAATTTCTTACTCCTTCTGGTCGAATCGAGGGATAGCATGAACAGCATACGCGGTCTGGTCTATTCGGGCTGCAGAACAAATGTGCGGTCTGTGGAGCGGCTTTGGGCTGGAGCTGCTTTGGCGCGAGTGATCATGGCCCCGTAAGCTTCCGGCGCGTCGGGCAGTCTGTGGACCTGCCCGGTAAAGCACGACGTTGGGGCCATGATCTGCGAGGCTCGCGCCAAAGTGGCTGCCTAAAGCCGTGGAGCCGACCGGCCTCAGCCACGATGTACCTCTTCTCTGGCATCAGGTGGCCTCTTGCTCTGAGCGCGGCACGGGCGCCGGCCGGGCTGGAGCGGGGCGGAGACTGGAGCGCAGGCCCGGCCGGGGGCCGGGCCGCGCGCGGGGAGCGGAGCGAGCCGCCTTGAACCCGTAAAGAAGGTTGTTACTCAACGGCTGGCAGAGTCTGGTGATCATGGACCGGTCGTGTCAGAACGGTGGAGCTTCGGTCCATCCTTCGGTGTCGCTCGCAGCTGAAGGCCATGGGGTGCTGTCCGGCGATAGGTCCGCGTCGCAGAACAGGAAGGGATTCCGCTGGCCTTCAAGCCCTGCAGAGCTTTCGCCCCATGCGTCGAGGGCGTCGATAGCCCGTTCACGGTGTTGCCAGAGCTCGCTGGTTCCGAGCACCTGGCAGACCAGGGGCACCAGTGCTGCTCGGTGGTGCAGCAACCGGACGTCGTCGAGAAGCGGGATGCATGCTGCGATAGCCCCTTCGCGCACGGCACGGTCGCTGTCGTCGACGTAGGGGAGAACAGCCGACAGCAGCAGCGGTCGTATCTCACGCACGGCTACGGCGGGCGGGTGGTCGTCGAGAGGGAACCCGAGCCGTTGGCCTACCTCGTCAACCGCGTCGGTTATCGAGTCGGCGACTGATCCGAGCCAAGCCAGCAGATCGGCGCGTATGCATCCGGGGAAGGATCGGTGGGTCTTGTCGACTGAAAGCCTTGTTCGAGGATCGGGCAGGATCGCGGCCACGTATTGAGCCGTAGGTACCGTCGCCTCATAGATCGTGCCCTGGTGGTGCAGGATGCCGAAGAGGTTGTCCAGCGCCCTGGTTCTCACACCCTGGTCTGTGTCCAGTAGCGCGGTCAGGATCTCGGGTGCATCTGTGGCCAGCCCATAAGCATGCTGGAGCGCGGCCCAGTTGGTTCGGGTGAGTGTTGATCGGGGATCGGGCAGGTCGGCGACAGTCGGAAGTCTGTGATCGTCTCTCACGTGATGCGCCACAGCGGGGCTTCGTACTGGTCTGGACGGCTGCTGAGCAGTAGGGCCCGGAGGTCCTGGCGCTGTTTGCCGTTGAGGCCGAGGGCTTCGGTGATCCTGCGGAACGTCGTGTGCGTGATGCCGCGGTCGCGGGCCTGGGCCTCGAACTGGTCGAGCTGGTGGAGCGCGGCTTCCGGGTCGAGCTTCCGTTCCGGCTGGCTGCCGAGCCAACTGGCCTTGTTGCGCTCGTAGTCGATCTCTGAGTACCCGCAGACCTCGCGGCTGTACTGCTCTGCCTCGGCGAGGGTCTCCGTTGCGAGGATGGCGCGTGCGAGTTCGTTGCGGTTGAGGGCGTCGTCCAGGTCCGCTTTGTGGATGGCGGGGCCATTGGCGGTGAGTGGGACCGGGAGGCCGGCGTCTCTGACTTCGCAGAGGCCGCGTACCCCGCGGGCTGTGGCTGCCAGCATCGCTGTCGCCTCGGACGGGTGCCACTCCAGGACCGAGCTGACCGGTTCGACGTGCTCAGCCGTGAGCGTCAGCGTCGGCGGGCCCATTCGGTCAGCAAGGAGCCCGGCCGGGAGCTCGCCGTCCAAGCCGGGACCGGCGACCAGGAGCCTTACGGGTGCGTTGACCTGGCAGCATGCGGCCAGCGTGAGGGCGTCACCGAGCGGGCTGCGGAGGGTGGGTTCGTCGCCCTTGGCGAGGATGTCGCCGCCGACATCGAGGAGGTCGATGGATTCGGGGGCCAGGTGCTCGATGAGTTCTTCGAGCTGGCGCGTGATGCCCTCGGCGCCGTGCGTGGGGTCGATCAGGGCGAAGGCGTGGGGGAGTTCGGCTGCCAGGCGAGGGAGCGTCGAACCCGCGGGGGCGATGGGCTTCGCGTCGGCCGGGACGGTCCAGACGCTTCGCGTGAGGGGACGTAGACCCGTGAAGTTCTCCGGGCCTCGGGGGCCCGGCACCGGGTCGATCAGGAGGCGGTCCCACGCGTACGTGAGGATCACCGCCGGACGGTCGTCACCCCCGTAGAGGGCTGCGTCGAGCATTGCGGCGGCGACTGCGTCGCCCCCTCCTCCTGCTGCCACGATCAAGCGGGTCACCCTCGCAGCGTACGGGTTCCCCTGCTGGCCACTCACCCTATAGTGGCTACTGGTCATAGCCACTTAGGGAGGGGCTCCGATGCCGCAGATCGAAGAGACCCAGCCCAAGTACCTCCAGATCGCACACCACATCCGCGATCAGATCTTGCGAGGCGACTTGAGGCCTGGCGATGAGGTCCCGTCGGAACGTCAACTGGCCGCCGACTGGAGCGTTTCACGCCCTACGGCGGCTCGGTCCCTGGAGGCCCTGAGTAATCAAGGCCTGGTGGAGAAGCGCCAGGGCTCGGGCACTTACGTGCGGGGCCTCGCAGTCAATCGGCGTGCTCGGGAGCTTTACGGTCGCGCCAAGCAGACCGGCAAGATCTACACGCCGGGCGAGTATGCAGTCATCACGTCCGCCGGCTGGTTGGAGGCCCCCGACTACGTGGCCGAGGCGCTGAGTCTGGCGGCTGGAAGTCGAGCCGTTCACCGTCGACGCGTCACCAAGAACGAGTCGGGTCCCATCACCATCTCCACGTCGTGGTTCGGCGTTGATGTCGGCGAGCGGGCGCCCAGGCTCTGTGATCCCGACCGGATTCAGGAGGGGACGCTCATGTACGTCGAGAGCGTCACGGGGCGGCAAGGAAGCTATGCCGAAGACCGGATGTGTGCCCGGCTGGCGACCGAGGATGAGGCTGCTGACCTTGAACTTGAGCCTGGTGCAGCCGTCTTGATCGTTCATCACGTGGTCTATGACCTGCAGGATCGGCCTCTGGAGTTCGCCGAAGCCACGTACCCGCCTGGGCGTTGGGCGTTCGAGCAGGGCTACCCGATCAGCTAGAAAATCGGCCTTCTCTCTGAGAATCGCTTGTGGCTCCGAGTGGCTAATGCCACTATCCAGTAAGTGGCTAAGGCCACTTGACCGGAAGGGGCACGGGCGTGAGCCAGGAGTGCGGGGAGTTACGGCACGTCTCGCGGGAAGCGGTCTGCCGTGGATGCCGGGGGCGAGGGTGGAAGCACGTCGGCTCCCGCTCCGCTCTGGCGCTCTCCGCCGCTGATGCTCGCGTCCGTGCTACGTCCAAGCGGCGCTGTCTCGACTGTGATGGCACCGGTAGGGAGTAGTGGCGCTCATGGCGGATGCGCGTGAAGAGTCCGAAGCTGCGGTTGCCGGACCTACGCCGATCGGGGGTATGACCCTCTATCCCGTGCCCGAGTCCGTGGCTCGGGCCAGGCGATGGTTCCGGAAGTTCACCGCTCCGTACAACCTGGCCTGCCCGATCGACGACTGCGTACTGATGCTCTCCGAGCTGGTGACTAACGCGATCCTCTACGGGGAGGCCGAAGAACCCTGGCGGGTCCGGGTCGAGTGGTCGCGCCTGGGGGAGTCCCTGCGGGTCGACGTCCACAACCCGGGCTTCCCGGCGGACGTCCGGCTCCGTAATCCCAGGGCCAATGATGCGCACGGCCGCGGGCTCTGCCTGGTGAACGCGCTGGCGGACTCCTGGGCCGCCGGCCCCAGCCGCTTCGGTGGAACCGTCGTGTGGTTCCAGATCGATGAAGCATGGAAGCCGTGAGTCGACCCCGACCGGTGGCGCCTGCGTGTCTGCAGCTGTTCAGTACCCACTCACGTGAGTAGGCTGGTTGACAGGTTGACTTGGCGGATTCTCACTAGGCGGGGCTATGGCGTACGAGGTGGCTGCACCCAAGTATGTGCGGCTGGCGCAGACGCTCCAGAGACGCATCGAGGACGGCACGTATCCGCCGGGGAGTCGGGTCCCGAGTGAAAATCAGCTGGTCCAGGCCTTCGGGATGTCCCGGCCCACCGTCGTTCGCGCGCTGGAGCTGCTGAAGCGGGATGGCTGGCTTGAGTCCCGGCAGGGGTTCGGCACCATCGTTCGCGGGCGGCCGGAAGTCGTAGAGCAGAAGGATCGGCGGGGACGTGACGCGCTGGAGCGCGACGAATCCTCGATCGAGGGTCGCTTCGTCCAAGTTGATCAAGTCCCCGTGCCGTCGAGGGTCGCGTCCCTCCTCGGCGTGCCCAAGCAGACAAGGGTCCTGGTTCGGCGGCTTCTGGTGGAGCGGGACGGTGAGCCGGTTGAGCTCTCCTCGTCCTACTTCTCGGCCGGCCTGGTCGAAGGGACCGAGCTTTCCGTCCCGTCTCCACTGCGTGAAGGGCAGCGTGCTCACTTGGAAGCGCGCAAGAAGGTGCGCTTCGACCATGTAACCGAGCGCGTCTCGGCCCGGCTGCCCAGCCAGGAGGAGGCTGACCTCTTGGCGATGCCTCAAGGGGAGCCGGTGCTCAGTGTGTTGGTCGTTGCGTGCGACGTCGCTGGGCAGGCTTTGCAGGTCACGGACGTTCTCCTTCCTGCTGATCGGCAGGAACTTGAAGACACGTACCGGCTCGGCTGAGTCCAACTGGCCCAAAAGACGGGGCATTTGGTGCTCGGCGACTTTCGCGGTAGGCCACTGAAGCCACTTGACAAGTCAACCTGGCTTCCTTAACTTCGAACTTGCTAAGTCAACCTGTCAGGTCGTCTGGCAGGTGTCTACAAAGGAGAAGTTCTGTGCGTGCAATCCGAGTCGAGACCTCGTCCGCGACGATCCTGCTGACGGAGGCGCCTGAGCCGAAGGTCAAGGACCGGCAGACGGGCGAGATCGCCAAGGACGCGGTCAGTGGGGAGGCGCTGATGAAGGTCGGCGTCGTCTACATCGACGAGGGGGAGTCGTCGCTCATCGCGGTGACCGTCCCGGAGAGCGGGATCACGGACGGCCTGGCCGTCGGCGCCCCGGTCTCCCTGCCCGGCCTCGTCGCCCGTCCCTGGGAGAGCGTGTTCAGCGGGCAGGCTCGCCACGGCATCGCCTACCGGGCGGCCGCGGTGGTTCCGGGAGCCTTCCCCGTCGGACAGGAGAACTGATCTCGTGTCCGAGCTCATGACGCTGGCCGAACTGGGTGGACCCCTCGCCTTATTAGGCGGGGCGGTCTACGCCAGGAAGGCGCATCCGTCGGTCTACTGGGCCACGGTCGGGCTGCCTGCGTCGGTGGCCCGGCTGGTCGGCTCGTACAGCTCGACCATGGACGCGTGCGGGCTGACGGTTCAGCCGTCCCGTCTGCGGGCTTTGGCGGTGCGGGCTACCACCCGCCGTGAGGTTCGACCGGTGCCGCCGCGCCGAGGGCTGATCCGTCCCACTTCCACGGGGCTGCGGGTCCGGCTTCGGCTCGCTCCCGGCCAGGAGCCGGCGGACGTGGCCGCCTCCTGTGAGCGGCTGCGGCACGCTTGGGGCGTTCACGCGGTCCACGTTCGCGAGATCAAGCCGGGCGTGGTCGAACTGCGGTTGGTCGGGTTCGACCTGCTGCGCAAGGTGAAGATGCCGCGCAGCGCGGGGCACGACCTCCTCGCTGTGCCGGTGGCTCTGCGGGAGGACGCGACCGTGTTCGTCCGCGACTACCGGGCCGTTCCTCATGAACTCGTCCTCGGCGCCACCCTGTCGGGGAAGTCGATGTTCCTCCGCAATCTGCTGACAGGACTGGCCGCTCAACCGGTCGCCCTGGTCGGCATCGACTGCAAGCGAGGGGTCGAGCTGGCGCCCTTCGCTCCGCGACTGTCGGCGTTGGCCACCGACTCTGATGAAGCCGCCGAGCTGCTGCCGGCCCTCGTCCAGGAAATGGAGGACCGCTACGACCTGGTCAAGGCACGTCAGGGCATCGCGCCCGGCACGCCCGACGAGGAGATCACCTCCGACGTGTGGGGTCTCCCCGACGACGAACGGCCGCCGCCCATCGTGCTGTTCGTCGACGAGGTGGCCGAACTCTTCCTCGTGGCGAGTCGCAAGGACGAGGAACGGCGCGACGAGATGGTGACCCAGCTGATCCGACTTGCCCAGCTCGGGCGGGCTGCGGGCATCTACCTGGAGATCTGCGGGCAGCGTTTCGGCGCCGAGCTGGGCAAGGGCGCGACCATGCTGCGTGCTCAACTGACGGGCCGCGTGTGCCATCGCGTCAACGACGAGGCCTCGGCGAAAATGGCCCTCGGCGACATCGCCCCTGAAGCGGTGGGCGTCGCGGCCACCATTCCCGCTGAGCGTCCGGGCCTGGCCGTGTCCGGGGATACGTCCGGCGGCTGGGGACGCATGCGCACTCCGTACCTGTCCCTCGGCGACGCTGCGGCGATCTGCCGCGAGACTGCCGAGCTCGCCCCCGACGTACCGGCCCTGAAGCCGTTCCGGCCGCATGTCCCGGCTTTGCCTGCGGACACCCCGATCAGTGTGACCAAGCCGCACCCGGCGACTGGCTGACCCACCAACCCACCGGCCGGCGCGACCTCCTCGCGCCAAGTCCCTACCCCCGCCATGCCCGAAACCGAACGAGAGGACGTGATCAGCGTGGTCGAGCGCTCCGCACCGCGTGCCCTTCCGGTCCGCGTGGACGCCGTACTGGTTCAAGCGGTCATCGCTGCCGCGCTGTCCTTCGCCCACCTTCATGATCTGGCCGTCGCGGCGGGACAGGACGGCTGGAAGGCGTGGGCCTACCCGATCAGCGTCGATCTGCTGCTGGTGGCGGCTTGGAGGCGGCTGAGGGCGGGGGAGTCCAAAGCGGCCGGGTGGTGCTGGTTCCTGGTTGCGCTTACCGCCAGTCTCGGCGCCAACGTCGCGACGGCCGGACTCCTCGACCTTGATCATGTTCCTGCCTCGCTCCGCATCGTCGTGGCTGGTTGGCCGGCGGTCGCCTTCCTCGGCGGAACGCTGCTCGCGCACGGACCCGCCGATCCCGCCCCAGAGCCGCGTGAGCAGAACGACGAGCCGACGAACGAAGCGGCGCAGCAGGGACCGCTCCCTGCGTCCGCGCCTGCGTCCCGGCCCGCTGCCCCTGCTGTGCGTCCCGCGCTTGCCGCTCCACCGACAGATCGGCTCCCGACCGCGCTCGTCGACCACGCCCGAAAGGTGGCCGCCGAGCACCGCACCCGAACCGGTGCGCCTATCGACACCGACACCCTGCGAGCCCGCCTCGGCGTTCCGGGCCCGCTCGCCGAAGCCATCGCCGCCCAACTCACCTGACCTCAGGAGAACTTCCGCCCATGCGCCCGTCCACGCTCCGCGCGCTCAACCGCGCCGCCGAGCTGACCCGTCAGAACCGCCTCACCGAGGCAATGCTCATCGCCGAACCCGTGATCCTCGTCGCCGACGACATCGAGGGCGAGGAGATCCGGCGGTGGCTGCTCGACCACGTCGCCGACTTCACCGGCGAGAACCACGAGGACCCGAAGGAGCTCCCCTGATGCCCGCCAACCCCCGATTTCGCCGAGTGATCCGCATCGGCCCCGTCCAGGTCGCCACGTACTACGACGGTCGCGGTCGCGAGAAGCACACCGCCGCCTGCACGGCACCTCGCTGCGGCTTCTCGACCGACTACGACAGCCGCGCCGCCGCCGAGCTGGCGGCCCGCACCCACCGCTGCTCGGCTCGCTGAGGAGACCGCCGTGACCCTCAGCCTGCCTCTCGTCTTCGTCCTCGGCGTCATCGCCTGGGCCGCGATCAAGTTCCTCGGCGTCCGGATGTGGGTGGCCGTCGTGATCGCCCTGTTCGGCTTCCTGCTCTCTCAGACCTTCCTCGCCCCCGCCATCGAGTCCGGCACCCGCTCCGGGGTCGGCGTCGTCGACGGCACCCATCGCTGAAGGGAAAACCCCATGCTGCTCCGACCGAAGATGCCCGACGCGGCTCCAATACCGATCGCACAGACGCCGGTTCGATCAGCCGAGCACCACCACGCCTCAGTGACCTGCTCCTGTGCTCACGCCCCCATGGTGTCCGTCGGCCGCCCGGTCTCGCCCCTCGTCGGCCGTGGGGCGAGCGCCGTTGCCGCGGTCCTCGTCGTCGGCGTCGTGCTGACCGCGCTCTTGGCCACGGTCGCCATCACGGCCGTCTCCGTCTCCATCGCGGCCCTGGTGCTGCGCTCCCTGCTCAACAGCGCGCCCAAGCGCTGACCAGCCTGCCGGGGCGGCCTCGATACCGCCAAGCATCCCGCCGCCCCGGCAGGCGCGGACCTCCCGACCGAAACCGAAAGGACAGTTCCCATTACTACCGGACGCGTCCCGCCCCCAGTCGAAGAACTGGGTGCGCTCGTCTCCCTGGGCGGCATGCCCGCCCTCGTCAAACAACTCCGCGGCATCGGCGGTTGTACACAGCCTGTGCGCTTGGACGGCCACCGCGTCGAGCACGCGGTCGATACCCGAACCGGCGAGATCGGTCGCGTTCTCCACCGTCTCGCCTCGGCCTCACTCCCGGCCGGCAACCTCCTCGTACGCTGCAACAACCGCCGGGCGACCCGCTGCCCGGCCTGCGCGGAGACCTACCGCCGGGACACCTTCCACCTGATCACCGCCGGACTGCGGGGTGGCAAGGGCACTCCCGACACCGTCACCCGACACCCGAAGGTGTTCGCCACCTTCACCGCTCCCGGCTTCGGCCCCGTCCACAACCGGCCCACGGACCACCGCGGCACCGTCCGCACCTGCCGCTGCGGACTCCTGCACGACGTCGACGACGAATCGCTCGGCACGCCCCTGGACCCGGCGACGTACGACTACGAGGGCGCCGTCCTGTGGAACGCGCACGCCGGAATGCTCTGGCGGCGCTTCTCCATCTACCTCCGCCGAGAGATAGCCAAGCGGGCCGGCCTCACCCAGCGGGACTTCGCCGACTTCGCCCGGGTCTCCTTCGCCAAGGTTGCCGAGTACCAGAAGCGTGGAGCCGTCCACTTCCACGCCGTGATTCGCATCGACGGCCCCGAGGGCGGCGACACCCCGCCTCCGGACTGGGCTACTGCCGAGCTGCTCGCGGACGCGATCGGCGCCGCTGCCGCTCACTCCCGAGTCGATGGCCCCGTCGTCGACGGACGCCCGCACACGTTCGCCTTCGGCAAGCAGCTCGACGTGCGCGCGATTCGCTCCGCCGACTTTGACGGCGGCCAGGATCTGACTGAGCGGGCCGTGGCCTCGTACATCGCCAAGTACGCCACCAAGGGTGCCGAGACCGCGACGGGCGCTCTCGACCGCCCGCTGAAGTTCCTCGCCGAACTCGCCCAGCTCGACATCAGTGACCATGCCCGCCGGCTGATCCGAACGGCCTGGACGCTCGGGGCCCGCAAGGAGTTAGAAGATCTCCGGCTCCGGGCTTGGGCTCACATGCTCGGCTTCCGCGGCCACTTCTCCACCAAGTCCCGCCGCTACTCCACCACCCTCGGCGCTCTCCGCACCGCCCGCGCCGAGTGGCGCCGCGCGCAAGCCGCAGTGATCACCGAGGACGAGTCGGACACGACTCTCGTTCTTTCGCACTGGGTCTTTGCCGGAATCGGGCTGTCCTACGCCGAAGCCTGGCTCGCCGCATCTCTCGAACCCGCCCTCGGTACGGAAGGAGAACCGACATGAGCCCGCAGCGCGATGAGCTGATGACCGTGCGCCAGGTCCTGAACGAGCTGGGTGGGGTCTCCCGCCGGACGTTCTACCGCTGGCGGGAGTTGGGGCACGGGCCGGCCGCGTTCAAGCTGCCGAACGGGGAGCTCCGGGTGTGGCGGAGTGACTTCTCCACGTGGCTGCGAGAGCTGGAGGCCGCGGCGTGAAGTCTCTCGACGTGAAGGTCTGGGCCGTACGGAAGCGGGATACGAAAACGCCCTCGTACGGCGTGCGGTGGTCCGTGGCGGGCAACGTCTTCTCCGACTCGTTCCGCACGAAGGCACTCGCCGACCACTACCGCTCGAAGCTGATGCGGGCGATGCGCGACGGCGAGGAGTTCGACAGGGCATCCGGGCTTCCGGATTCGATGGAACCGAAGAAGTCGGCTGTGTCCTGGTACGACTTCGCCCTCCGGTACCTCGCCATGAAATGGCCCCACGCCGCCCCCAATACGCGCAACGGCATCAACGAATCGCTCACCAGCGTGACCGTGGAGCTCCTCGATGAGCGGGCTGGACGGCCGTCCGATCAGGCCATCCGCCAGGCGCTCCGCAACTGGGCCTTCGTCCTCCCGGGGCCTGATGACCAAGACGTCCCGGACGACGTGCGGAACGCCCTTCACTGGGTGTCGAAGGCATCGCGACCGCTGACCGATCTCGCTGAACCGGCTACGGCCCGTGCGGTGCTGGACTCGCTGAAACTCAAGCTCGACGGCACGGCCGCGGCAGCCGAGACCGTGCGGCGCAAGCGGCGGACCCTCGTCAACGCTGCCAACTATGCGGTCGATCTAGGGGAGCTGCGCGAGAACCCGATCACCGCTGTCCGCTGGCAGAAGCCGAAGGTCTCCAACCAGGTCGACCCTCGCGTCGTCGCGAACCCCGAGCAGGCTCGGAATCTCCTGGCGGCCGTCTCGTACGTGGGCGGCTACCGGCGGGCCCGTGGTCGGCGCTTGGTGGGTCTCTTCGCCGCGATGTACTTCGGCGGTCTCCGGCCGGCGGAAGCGATCGGCCTCGTCGAGACGGACCTGAACCTTCCCGAACAGGGCTGGGGATCGGCGCTACTCCACCGGACCCGTCCGTCGGTCGGCAAACAGTGGACCGACTCGGGGGAGACTCACGACGACCGCGGTCTGAAGAACCGGCCCGTGGAGGACGTCAGGCGGGTGCCGATCCCGCCCCACCTCGTCTCCGCACTCCGCGAGCACCTGGCCACCTTCGGCACGGCGGACGACGGGCGGCTCTTCTTCAGCGAGAAGGGCTCGGTCGTTCCGTCCTCGACGTACTACCGCGTGTGGCAGGAGGCCCGTCTTCTGGCGCTCCCGCCGGCTGTGGCGTCCTCGCCGCTCGCGAGTCGGCCGTACGACCTCCGTCACTCGGCGTTGTCGACCTGGCTCAATGCCGGTGTCGACCCCACCGAGGTGGCCGAGCGCGCTGGCAACAGTGTGGAGGTCCTGCTGACCCGCTACGCGAAGTGCCTCGACGGACGGCAGGACGTCGCCAACCGGCGTATTGAGGATCTGCTCCGCGAATATGAGTGAAGGACTCTGCACCCCACCGAGGCCCCGGGCAACTTGTCCGGGGCCTCTCTCGTCATGAGCCCTACCTGCTGCGACGCTTCGAGCCGAGAGCGGACGAGGGGGAACCCGTGGAGCTGAAGGTCACGCACTGGAAGCGGTACGGACATGATCGCCTGTACGCGAACTTGCCTGATGGCACGGCGGTCGGCTGGGCGGATGTGAAGACGGGGGACATCACGGTTCTGGTCACCGAGTATCGCGACGACGTGATCACCGTGCTGACGGATCACTTACGGAACAACCCCGAACCGCTCCCGCCGCAGAAGACGCCCAGGCCGCCCGAGGCTGAGGCGCCCCCGCTACTGCCGACCCTGACGGCGGCCGATGACCTGTCCGCCAACCGTCCCGGCCAGTCTCTGCTCGACAAATCCGGGCCAAGCCTGATCAAGCGCGTCGTCTTGCAGCTCCTGCGGCGCCCCGCCGAGTGGGACTCCTGGCGGAAGGGCCTTGAGGGGGAGCAGAGGGTAGGAGCCGAGCTGAACCGCTTGGAGCGGCACGGCTGGCGCGTCCTGCATTCCATCCTCTTGGCCGACAAGGTGGACGTGGACCACTTGCTGATCGGGCCCGGCGGCGTATTCAGCATCAATACGAAGCACCACAACAAAAGGGCCGTATGGGTCGGCGACGACTCCGTGAAGGTCGATCGTGGAAAGCCGGCCCCCTACGCGCGCAAAAGCCGGGCTGAGGCCAAGCGAGTAGCCCGCATACTTGAGCGCTATTGCGGCTTTCCCGTACCGGTGGAGCCGGTGCTCGTCTTCGTCGGCGTGACCGATTTGAAGGTGGTCGCTACACAGCTCAGCGTGCGCGTGTACCGGGAGCGTGAGGTGGCGGCACTGGCGCCGCTCTCAGGGGTGCTGACGGCCGAGCAGGTCGAGCAGGTGTACGGCGTCGCACGCCATCGCCAAGCGTGGATCGGGGCCCCAGCCAGTTCCTCTCGGTGAAGTGTCGGCCCTTTCCGCGAGAGCTGTGGGCAGCCTCCGTGGCGTGGCCGGCGCCGGGCGAGGTGCCCTGTCAGTGCCGTCCTTTACGCTCCGCTTCTGATCAAGCAGTCCGGATGGGGAGGGGATGCGGATGGGCGGAAACGAGTGGAGTCACACGGGTCCGTATCAGCGTGATCTGGCGGCCGCGTTCCGGCAGGCTCAGGAGGACGAGTTGGCGCGGGACAACCACGGTTTCGAGGGCCAGTCCGCGGAGGAAATGTGGCGAGACCCGGAGTGGCAGGAGTACATATTCACCGGTGGCACGTGCACCGTGCTCGACTTCCCGCTCATGATCGAAGCCGCGGACACCGACGACGGTCCGTACATGCGGCCGCTGACCGATGGAGAGGTGCGTGCGTGGGCTCCCCACGGCCGGCCCACCTTCGAGGAGTGGGACGCCGCTCTGGATTCCGAGCGGTTGGGCTTCCCGGGCCGCGCCCAGGGGAACTGCACAGTGCTCTACCGGGATGGCAGGCCCGCGGAGGTCGGCTATTGGGGGACCACCGCCGACTAAGAGGGCATCTGATCTAGGTAGTTGGTAGTTAGGGGTGATTTTGTGACTGTCGGGGATGGCTGTCGTTGAGCGAGGCGTGAACGCTCGTCGCCCGTACCGCAGTGACGTCTCCGACGCCCGCTGGGCCTTGATCGAACCGGTCTTCACGGCCTGGCGAGCCGGCCGGACCGGCCCCGGCACGGCGGCCCGGGTCCACGACCTACGGGAGATCGTCAACGCGATCCTCTACGTGAACCGAACCGGCATTCCCTGGGAGTACCTGCCGCACGACTTCCCGCCGTACAAGACCGTCTACGACTACTACGCGAAGTGGGAAGCGGACGGCACGACCCAGCGGGTCCACGACCTGTTACGCGACAAGACCCGCCACTTCCACGGCCGCCGGGCGGAGCCGACCGCAGCCGTGATCGACGCTCAGAGCGTGAAGACCTCGGCAAACGTCGCCGAGACCAGCCAGGGCATCGACGCCGGCAAGAAGATCAAAGGACGCAAGAGGCACCTGATCACCGACACGCTCGGCCTGGTCCTGGCCGTCCTCATCACCGCCGCGAACGTGCACGACACCGCTGGCGGCAAGCACCTCCTCGACGACCTGGCCGCAGCCCACCCCGCCGTGTCCAAGGTCTGGGCGGACGGCGGATACCAGAGCAGCATCCTCAACCACGGCGCCTCACTCGGTATCGACGTCGAGGTGGTGCAGCGACCTCGGGCGAAGGGGTTCGAGCCCTTGCCGAAGCGATGGGTGATCGAGCGGACCTTCGGCTGGCTCATGCAGCACCGACGCCTGGCACGGGACTACGAAGCACTGCCCCAGAGATCCCGAGCAATGATCCACTGGGCGATGGCTAACAAAATGTCCCGCGAGCTGACCGGAGAATCCACCCCAACCTGGCGAATCGAAACGGACAACACTGCCATAGCAATCTGAAAGCTGATCAGATGCTCTCTAAGAACTCCTATCGCAATGACTTCAGGCGTCTCCAGCAGATGAGTGCGCATGCCAGGGTGAGGAAGCCTTCGTGGATGTCGTCGCGGATCTCCCAGCGGATCCGCAGGCGGCGGAACCAGTGCAGGTAGGCGAAGGTGCGCTCCACGACCCAGCGTTGAGCGCCCAGGCCGGAGCCGTGTTCGGTGCCGCGGCGCGCGATCAGTGGCTTCACGCCGAGGTCCCGGACCAGGCGGCGGGGGCGGCTTTCGCGGATGCCACAGCAACGCGCTTGCGGGCCTTGAGGCGTTCATGCTGGGCTGCGCGGGCCTTGGCGAGGGCCTGGCGGCGGGCCTGGGCTTGGGCGGCGGCGGTCTGGGCCTTGAGGACGGTGGCGGCGTGGGGATGCCGGCCAGGGTGACCGCGGGGGAGATGACCGCGGGGCGGGGCGGGGCGGTGGGGGCGGCGCCGACCGGATCACTCAGGTAGACGGCGGGCAAGAGGATGGCGAGCGCCAGAGCGGAGGCGGCGCGGAAGGCGCGCCAGGGGAGGGCGGGGAGCTGGGGGCGGGACATGGGAGGCCTTTCATGGGGGGACAGGACTCCGGCGATCCCTCGGGCGGTCCGGCAGCGGCCACCCTAGGCCTGCTGGAAAATGCGGCGGTAGCGATAGCACGGCGAAGGCCCCGGCCGCATCGACCGGGGCCTTGCTGTGTGGTGTCCTGTTGCCGTAGTCCGAGGTCCGCCCGCCCACCGGGCGGGAGCCTCACCCGATCGTCAGCGTCACGCCGTTGGCGATCACAATCAGCAGCCCTGCAATGACGCCCACCGTCACCAGGATGCTGATCAGGCGGACCGTCCGGCGCTCCTCCTTGATGGCGTACCGGACGGTCTGCCACCACTCCTTGCCCAGCACCACCTTCACGTGTACTCACCTCCCCCGTTTTGCAGGTGAGTTGAGTCAACCGCAGCGAGGAGGTGCATGGCGCCTGGCGTACGCTATGGCGCACAAAGACTCGTGGTGAACCGTGGTGAACCATGAGGAGCACGACCGCATCGGCGAGGGGGCGCGGTGGCGGGATCGGCAAGCCGGGCGGTGCAGATTCCGGACACCATTCCGGCCGGAGCGCTACGTACATGGTTGGAGTGGCTGCGCGAGCTGCGTAGATGCGCCGGAACCCCTACGCTCACGGCCATTGCCCGTGCGGCCGAAGAACGGGGCCAGCCCGTCAGTGTCGCGACCATTCGGCGACTGCTCTCCGGCGCCACCCTGAGCGAGGGGGTGGCCTGGGCCGTGGCGTATGCGCTGGCTGAGATGGACCGCCGTCCGGCGGCCGTCGCGTCGGGCAGGGACTGGGATGCGTTCGATGAGCAATTAGCACTTTTGTTCAATGCTGCAAGCAGTGCAGGGTCCGACGTGAGGGCAGGAAATGTGGCGGATTTGGCCTCTTCGTCACGCCGGGGTGATGACGCGGCCACGTCTCAGAGCGGAACAGGAAGGGCCGTGCCGCGGGGCATGGTGGTGGTTGTCCCGAAGTATTCCTACGAGAAACCTGATGCTGATTGGACCCTCTCTGGGGTCGAGCGGCAACTGGTGGTAACCCTGGGACGAAAAATGTTTTCTGCATTGTCCGGGGAGTGGGGCCCCTTGGACGTGTGGGAGGGGGTGTTCTCCCCTGGGGTTGAGGACAATATCGAAGAATTCCTCAAGCGTGGGCTTGAGGGGTCCCCGTTGTTTGATTTTCTGCTAGTGACTTTTAGCGGTTTCGAGCGCGCGATGATTAGTAGTCGTGGCATTGAATTGGTGAGGTCTACTCGTTATGGCGAGCAGTCAAGGTTGGAAACAGTGAACCTGAGGGCTGTCCTGCCAAAGTACAAAAAGGCCGTAATTCTCGTGGGGCAAAAAAGGTTCGGCCCCTTCGGGGATGGCATCTACGGGCTTCCGCTCCAAGAGGAAGAAGGGCAACGCGTTGCAGATCCTAATGCGCTAGACGCAAGCGAAACGATTGTCGTCGAAGTGGGCTCCGGCTCTCTCGATCCTTTTCTCCAAGGCCTGGTTCTTCGTCTGCAAATCGATGCCCCATTGAGTCAGATTTCCCGGAATGTGAGAGGACTTCCAAACGCGGGCCGCGTCTGGGCGTGCCCCCCACACGTTCTGGGGGGCGCCGACTAAGAACTCCTATCGCAATGACTTCAGGCGTCTCCAGCAGATGAGTGCGCATGCCAGGGTGAGGAAGCCTTCGTGGATGTCGTCGCGGATCTCCCAGCGGATCCGCAGGCGGCGGAACCAGTGCAGGTAGGCGAAGGTGCGCTCCACGACCCAGCGTTGAGCGCCCAGGCCGGAGCCGTGTTCGGTGCCGCGGCGCGCGATCAGTGGCTTCACGCCGAGGTCCCGGACCGGGCGGCGGTACTTGTCGTGGTCGTAGCCGCGGTCACCGAGTACGAGGTCGGGGCGGTGTCGGGGCTGGCCGCGCTTGCCGCGCACGGGCGGCACGGCCTGGAGGGGCGGGATCAGCTGGGTGACGTCATTGCGGTTGCCGCCGGTCAGCGTGGCGGTCAGCGGGATGCCGGTGGCGTCGGTGATCAGGTGGTGTTTGCTGCCCGTCCTGCCCCGGTCAACAGGGCTTCATCCCGTCTTGGGCCCCCCTTTAGCGCCCGGATGTGAGAGCCGTCGACGGCCGCCTGGGAGAAGTCCAGGGCGTTCGCGCCGCGCAGCCTGGCCAGGAGGACTTCATGCAGCCGGGGCCACACGCCGGCCTCGGTCCACTCGGCCAGGCGTCGCCAGCAGGTCATGCCCGAGCCGAAGCCCAGTTCCTGCGGCAGATGTTCCCAGGCGATCCCGGTGTGCAGCACGAACAGGATGCCCTGGAACACCAGCCGGTTCGGATGCCGCGGATGCCGGACCCGACGCTCGCCCTGGGCAGCAACGGCTCGACCACCGCCCAAAACTCGTCGTCGACTTCCCACGGCTTCGGCCGAGCCACCCCACACCCCCTGGATCATCAGTTCCGAACTGATCCAACCACCTCGAAGATCATTTCGTTAGGAGTTCCAAGACGTATCCCGCAGAGCGGTTCTTGGTTGAGCATCCCTGCCATGACTGACCATCAACAGTGAATGCGGAGGCGGACGATCATGATGTCGGGCGCCAGGTTGTCCAGGTACGTGTTGGCGAAATCCGGAAAACTCGTCCCGGATTGGGGAGCGACCTCGACATAGATCCATTCTCCCTCCAGGGTGAGCAGGTGATCCGTGGGAACTGACCACTCGGCCCGCCATTGCCGGTACGGCGTCTGGCCGGCGCGATAGGGGCTAAGACGTGCGGCCAACTGTGCCGCGCGGGTGCGCATGCCCTGGAAGTCGAGCAGACCGCGCGGGCCTCCGTCGCACTGCCCCTGTGTCCACTGCCGGGGTTCCCCATGAGAGTCCTGCGGCGCTCGGACGAGCCGGGGATCGGCTTCGTGGCCGGGAAGCACATCGAACTCCTCACCCGCTCGGCCAAGCCACCACTGGTCCCATTCGCCTTGGTAGGGCTTGTGGTCACCGTTCATGTCGAAGGGGGCCAGGGTCGCCTCGATCGCGGCATGCAGATCCTGGTGGGCGTCCGGCGGCAGGCAGACCGTGAGCAGCTCGTTCGCCATGTCGTCAGCCTCTTCCGCTTGTGGGTACCGCATGCTGACACGGGAAACGACAGTTCGGCGCACCAGTTTTCCCGCCTGCGCCTCGAAGTGAAGATTGATGCCACGATCTTGGGATGGCTGGCGTGATCACGGTGCCGGAGTCGTCCTGGACAACCCCGTTCACCGGGCTCGGCCCGCGGCAGTCCACCAGGCTGGTTGCCGCACTGCGGTGCGAGGGTGGCGACGCGGTGGGGCAAGGCCGGGCCTAGGGTCAGCCGCGAGATTATTGACGGGACAGACCCCAGCGGGGCCGATACCGCTTTGCGATGCGGCCCCGCGCTCGTCCGGGGTCGTGTTGCTTTGGCGGGGCTCACCTGCGGCAATGCCTCAAGATCCCGTCCACGCCTCGTCCACAGACCTCGACATGGAGCCGCTTCGGGCTGCATCCGTCTGCACATACGCGAAGACCCCGGCCTCAGCGTTTCCGCTGGTGACGGGGTCTTTGGGCACCTCATAAGGGGTGCCCCCGGCAGGATTCGAACCTGCGCACACGGCTCCGGAGGCCGTTGCTCTATCCCCTGAGCTACGGGGGCGTGTCGGGCGCTTTGTGCGGCGACGGGTAGAACCCTACCAGGTCTTTCGGGGGTGATCGCCACGTGTTTTCGTCGGGGTGGGTGGTGTTGCGGGGACGCGAGAGTCGGAGTGAGAGGCGAGTGGGGGACCGGGCCCGGCGGAGTGGGGTGAGCGGTCTCGTCTGGGGGTGGGGCCGTGCGGGTGGAAGTGGGGAAAAGCCGGACGCGGCGGTGGGCGCGGACCTACTCTCGAGTTGTGCCAGGCGTGTCCGGTCGGGTGCTTGTTGTGGACGACAACAAGGTCATCCGGCAGCTGATCAGGGTCAATCTCGAGCTGGAGGGTCTCGAGGTCGTGACCGCGGCTGACGGTGCCGAGTGTCTGGACGTCGTCCATCAGGTTCGGCCCGATGTCGTCACCCTCGACGTCGTGATGCCCCGGCTGGACGGCCTGCGTACCGCCGCTCGGCTGCGCGCCGATCCCCGTACCCGGGATCTGCCCCTCGCCATCGTCAGCGCCTGTACACAGTACGAGGTCGAGAGCGGGCTCGACGTCGGTGTCGACGCCTTTCTCGCCAAGCCCTTCGAACCCACCGAACTCGTCCGCCTCGTAAGGCAGTTGATTGAGGGGCGGGAGCGTGGGGCGGCCGGCGGGGTGATTGGTGGGGCGGGTGGTGCCGTCGACGAGGCCGAGCGTGCCGAACGCGCCGGGCGCACCGGTCATTGACGAACGCGCCGCGCGCACTGGTCATTGAGTTGAGTTGAGTTCAGTTGGGTGGTCATTGAGCTCCGGCTCCCGTCGTCGGTCAGTTTCCGCACCGGTTGTCATTGGGTTCCGGCTGCGATCGTGAGTGCGTTTCTGCTCGCGCCATCACTGAGTTCCCGGTTCCGCCGTCAGGCCAGTGACCGTCGGTGAGTCATCGTCCATCCGGTTGATCGTCGTGCGGGGGCCCCGCCCGTCGTCCTCTCGTCCCGGTCGGATCGAGTCCCGTTCGGCGGTGGCGGCAGCAGCAGCCGCCCAGCCACGCCGAGGCCGAGCCCCCGCCCGGCCCCCGCCCCGCCGAACCGCCCCCGCCCAGCTCCCGCCGGGCCGGCCCCCGCCGACCCACCGTCCCCCCGGCGACGGCGCACCGCCCCCGCCGACCCACCGCCCCGCCGCCAGCCCACCGCCCCCACCGCAGCCCCACCCCCCCAACCCCCCCGTCCACATCCCGGACCATCCCCAAACCGGCTCGCCTTCCCACCCCCCTCCTCCCCTAGGCTTGTCCCGTGACTCCCGTCGAGCTCTCCCGTACCGTGCTGTGCGCGGTGCGTCGTGCTGTCGACCGGGGGGAACTCGGGGTGTCCGTGCCCGCGAGTGTGGCCGTCGGGCCGCCGGGGCCCGGGGGGTGCGGGGACTACGCGTCGAACATCGCGTTGCGGCTCGCCGGGCAGGCCAGGCGGCCGGCGACGGAAGTCGCCGAGATCCTGCGGTCCCACATCGAGCGTGACCCCGGTGTCGCCGAGGTGACCGTCACCGGACCCGGATTCCTCAACATCACCCTCGCCGCCGGTGCCTCCGCCGGCCTGGTCGAGCAGGTCCTGGAGCAGGGGACGCGCTACGGGCACGGCGACACCCTCGCCGGACAGCTCGTCGAGCTGCGCGTGCCCCGGGACGCCCGGGCCGAGACCGTCGCCGACGCCCTCGTACGGATCGTCGCCACCCAGGGCGGACGTGCCGAGGTCCGTCACGCCGAACCCGTCAACCTGCGGCCCGTGCCCGCGCCCGAGGACCCCACCCCCCTCGGACACGACGCCGGCCGCTGGGCGCTGCTCCGTCCCGCGCCGCACGACCGGCCCCGGATCAGCGCCGACCATCTCCTCCAGCGCGAGAGCAACCCTCTCTTCCGCGTCCGGTACGCCCACGCCCGCACCCGGGCCCTGAGCCGCAACGCCGCCGCCCTCGGCTACAGCCGCGACAGTCACATGGAGATGGACATGGGCAGCACCGGTACGAGTGACGTGCTCGTCGCTCTTGCCGAGTATCCGCACGCCCTGCGTCTCGCCGCGCGGGACCGGGCGCCCGATCGGGTGGCGCGGCAGCTCGTCGTGACCGCCGACGCCGTTCTCGGTTTCCAGCACACCGTGCTGCCGCTCGGCGACGAGAAACCCTCGGCCGCCCACCGTGCCCGGCTCGCGCTCGCCGAAGCCGCCGGGGCGGTGCTGGCCGGTGGCCTGTCCCTGCTCGGCATCAGCGCACCCGAACATCTTTGACGAAGCAGAAAGCACTCCAGACATGAGCCGTTCCGCGCACCCCGCCGGGCCCCGTCACGCCGACGTCCTCACCGAGGGCCACTACAGCGCCCCGCCCGCCGACCTCAACGCCCTCGACCCGAAGGTGTGGTCGCACACCGTGAGCCGTGGGGAGGACGGTGTCGTACGCGTCGGCGGGCTCGAAGTCACCGCGCTGGCCGAGGAGTTCGGCACTCCCGCGTACTTCCTCGACGAGAGCGACTTCCGGGAGCGGGCGCGCGCCTGGCGCACCGCGTTCGGGCACGACGCCGACGTCTTCTACGCCGGCAAGGCGTTCCTCTCGCGCGCCGTCGTCCGGTGGCTGCACGAGGAGGGGCTCAACCTGGACGTGTGTTCCGGGGGTGAGCTGGCGACGGCCCTGTCGGCCGGGATGCCCGCCGAGCGCATCGCCTTCCACGGCAACAACAAGTCCACCGAGGAGATCCGTACGGCCGTGGAGGCCGGGGTCGGGCGGATCGTGCTCGACTCGTTCCAGGAGATCGTGCGGGTCGCCCACATCGCGCAGTCCCTGGGCAGGCGGCAGCGGGTGCAGATCCGGGTGACGGTGGGCGTCGAGGCGCACACGCACGAGTTCATCGCCACCGCGCACGAGGACCAGAAGTTCGGGATCGCGCTCGCGGACGGGCAGGCCGCCGAGGCCGTGCGGCGGGCCCTCGCGCTCGACGCGCTGGAGGTCGTCGGGATCCACTCGCACATCGGCTCGCAGATCTTCGACATGGCCGGGTTCGAGGTCGCGGCCCGGCGTGTCGTCGCGCTGCTGGCCGCCGTGCGCGACGAGCACGGCGTCGAGCTGCCCGAGATCGACCTCGGCGGCGGTCTCGGCATCGCGTACACCAGCGACGACGACCCCCGTGAGCCGCACGAGATCGCCAAGGCGCTGGGCGAGATCGTGACGCGCGAGTGCGAGGCGGCGAAGCTTCGTACGCCGCGGATCTCCGTGGAGCCGGGGCGCGCCATCGTCGGACCGACCGCGTTCACGCTGTACGAGGTGGGCACCGTCAAGCCGCTCGACGGCCTGCGGACCTACGTCTCGGTGGACGGCGGCATGTCCGACAACATCCGGACCGCGCTGTACGACGCCGAGTACAGCGTGGCCCTCGTCTCGCGCACGTCCGACGCCGAGCCGATGCTCGTGCGGGTCGTCGGCAAGCACTGCGAGAGCGGGGACATCGTGGTCAAGGACGCGTTCCTGCCGGCCGACCTGGCGCCGGGCGACCTGATCGCGGTGCCGGCCACCGGCGCGTACTGCCGGTCCATGGCCAGCAACTACAACCACGCGCTCCGCCCGCCGGTCGTCGCCGTGAAGGACGGCGCGGCGCGGGTGATCGTCCGTCGCGAGACGGAGGAGGACCTGCTGCGTCTCGACGTCGGGTGAGTGACATCACGTGACAGGGGGTGACGTCGGATGGTCGGATGTACCGGTGTGTCCGGGCGGAGGACCGTCCGAGGGGCCGCGGACCCGCGGTGAAAGATCTCCTGTCGGCACCTGCCAGAAAAATGAAATGGACGTCTCACGATCCGGACGAAGGGTAGAAACTCCCGTCCGGTGAGTGAGACTGGTCCAACCGAACACGGTATGAGGAAACGAGGTCGGATGATGCGTACGCGTCCGCTGAAGGTGGCGCTGCTGGGCTGCGGGGTTGTCGGCTCAGAGGTGGCGCGCATCATGACGACGCACGCCGACGACCTCACGGCCAGGATCGGCGCCCCCGTCGAGCTCGCGGGCGTCGCCGTCCGCCGGCCCTCCAAGGTCCGCGAGGGCATCGACCCCGCCCTGGTCACCACCGACGCCACCGCCCTCGTCAAACGCGGGGACATCGACGTGGTCGTCGAGGTCATCGGCGGCATCGAGCCCGCCCGTTCGCTGATCACCACCGCGTTCGAGCACGGCGCCTCCGTCGTCTCCGCGAACAAGGCGCTGCTCGCCCAGGACGGTGCCGCCCTGCACGCGGCGGCCGAGGAGCACGGCCGGGACCTCTACTACGAGGCCGCCGTCGCCGGCGCCATCCCGCTGATCCGGCCGCTGCGCGAGTCCCTCGCCGGCGACAAGATCAACCGGGTGATGGGCATCGTCAACGGCACCACCAACTTCATCCTCGACAAGATGGACTCCACGGGGGCGGGCTACCAGGAGGCCCTCGACGAGGCCACCGCGCTCGGGTACGCCGAGGCCGACCCCACCGCCGACGTCGAGGCGTTCGACGCCGCCGCCAAGGCCGCCATCCTCGCCGGGATCGCCTTCCACACGCGGGTGCGGCTGGACGACGTCTACCGCGAGGGCATGACCGAGGTCACCGCCGCCGACTTCGCCTCGGCCAAGGGCATGGGCTGCACCATCAAACTGCTCGCCCTGTGCGAGCGGGCCGCCGACGGGGGCTCGGTGACGGCGCGCGTCCACCCGGCGATGATTCCGCTGACCCACCCGCTCGCCTCCGTGCGCGGCGCGTACAACGCCGTGTTCGTCGAGTCGGAGGCCGCCGGGCAGCTCATGTTCTACGGGCCGGGCGCCGGCGGCGCCCCCACCGCGTCCGCCGTCCTCGGCGACCTGGTGGCCGTCTGCCGCAACAAGCTCGGCGGTGCCACGGGCCCCGGCGACTCGGCGTACACCCAGCTGCCCGTCTCGCCCATGGGCGAGGTCGTCACGCGGTACCACATCAGCCTCGACGTGGCCGACAAGCCGGGTGTCCTCGCCCAGGTCGCGACCGTCTTCGCCGAGCACGGGGTGTCCATCGACACCGTGCGCCAGTCGGGCAAGGACGGCGAGGCCTCCCTCGTCGTCGTCACCCATCGCGCGTCCGACGCGTCCCTCGCCGGGACGGTCGAGGCGCTGCGCGGCCTCGACACCGTGCGGGGCGTCTCCAGCATCATGCGGGTTGAAGGGGAGTAACGAGCAATGACCCACCAGTGGCGCGGAATCATCGAGGAGTACCGGGACCGGCTTCCGGTGTCCGACAGCACGCCGGTCGTGTCGCTCCGCGAGGGCGGTACGCCGCTCGTGCCCGCGCAGGTGCTCTCCGAGCGCACGGGCTGCGAGGTCCACCTCAAGGTGGAGGGCGCCAACCCGACCGGCTCCTTCAAGGACCGCGGGATGACGATGGCCATCACGCGGGCGAAGGAGGAGGGCGCGAAGGCCGTCATCTGCGCCTCCACCGGCAACACGTCGGCGAGCGCCGCCGCCTACGCCGTACGGGCCGGGATGGTCTGCGCGGTCCTGGTGCCGCAGGGCAAGATCGCGCTCGGCAAGATGGGCCAGGCTCTCGTGCACGGCGCCAAGATCCTCCAGGTCGACGGCAACTTCGACGACTGTCTGACGCTGGCGCGCTCGCTGTCCGACAACTACCCGGTGGCGCTGGTCAATTCGGTGAACCCGGTGCGTATCGAGGGCCAGAAGACCGCCGCCTTCGAGATCGTGGACATGCTCGGCGACGCGCCCGACATCCATGTCCTTCCGGTGGGCAACGCGGGCAACATCACCGCGTACTGGAAGGGGTACAAGGAGTACGCCGGCGACGGCGTGGCCGCGAAGACCCCGCGCATGTGGGGGTTCCAGGCGTCCGGCTCCGCGCCCATCGTGCGCGGCGAGGTCGTCAAGGACCCGTCGACCATCGCCACCGCGATCCGGATCGGCAACCCGGCCTCGTGGCAGTTCGCGCTGGCCGCGCGGGACGAGTCCGGCGGTCTCATCGACGAGGTGACGGACCGTGAGATCCTGCGCGCCTACCGGCTGTTGGCCGCGCAGGAGGGCGTCTTCGTCGAGCCCGCGTCCGCCGCGTCCGTCGCCGGTCTGCTGAAGGCCGCCGAGCAGGGCAAGGTCGACCCGGGCCAGCGCATCGTCTGCACCGTCACCGGAAACGGCCTCAAGGACCCCGACTGGGCCGTCGCGGGAGCTCCGCAGCCGGTCACGGTCCCGGTCGACGCGGCGACGGCCGCGGAACGGCTCGGTCTCGTCTAGACGTCAGGGACGCCGTCCGGGCGCCCGGGACATGGTCCCGGAGCCCGGTCCGGTGCGAAGACAGGCCAAAAATGGCGTGATTCCGCCGGGCGAGGACCTCCGCGCCGCGCACCCGCCGTACGGGGCCGGCCGGTCCCGTACGGATACGGCGGGAGTCGTCCGGCCGGGGGAGAACTCGCCGTGGGCGGGCGGGGAACCGCGGGAACACCGACGGGATCCGTCCGCTCGTGGGGGCATCCCCATGCCGGCCCGACAGGGGGTGCACGAGGGGCTTACGACACGCATCGTGCGCCTCCTGTGCGCCCTATGTCGCCACAGAACCTTCCTTCGATAGGCTGTACCGAACCCGCCCGCCGCATATGCCGCGGTGTCGCGCGGTCTCTGCGGACTCCGGGTCCTCGTGCCCGTCCGCCGCAGTCCACCTCGCAGTTCCTCGGAAATCTCGTACATCACGCAGCTCAAGGAGAGTCATCGAGCGATGGCCGGTCCAGCGTTCCGCGCCGCCGCCGTCCGGGTGCGCGTCCCCGCCACCAGTGCCAACCTCGGCCCGGGTTTCGACGCCTTCGGCCTGTCACTGGGGCTCTACGACGACGTGGTCGTCCGGGTGGCCGACTCAGGACTGCACATCGACATCGCGGGTGAGGGCAGCGAGACGCTGCCGCGCGACGAGAAGCATCTCCTCGTACGTTCCCTGCGCACCGCCTTCGACCTGCTCGGCGGACAGCCGCGCGGCCTGGAGATCGTCTGCGCCAACCGCATCCCGCACGGCCGTGGCCTCGGCTCCTCGTCGGCCGCCATCTGCGCCGGCATCGTCGCCGCCCGCGCGGTGACCATAGGCGGGGACAGCAGGCTCGACGACACCGCGCTGCTGGAGCTCGCGACCGAGATCGAGGGACACCCCGACAACGTCGCGGCCTGTCTGCTCGGCGGATTCACGCTCTCCTGGATGGAGTCGGGCGCCGCGCGCGCCATCAGGATGGACCCCGCGGACTCCATCGTTCCGGTGGTCTTCGTCCCCGGGAAGCCCGTGCTCACCGAGACCGCGCGCGGCCTGCTGCCGCGCACCGTCCCGCACGTCGACGCCGCCGCCAACGCGGGCCGCGCCGCACTGCTCGTCGAGGCGCTGACCCGTCGCCCCGAGCTGCTGCTGCCCGCCACCGAGGACCGGCTGCACCAGGAGTACCGCGCGCCGGCGATGCCCGAGAGCGCGGCGCTCGTGGAGCGCCTGCGCGCCGACGGCATCCCGGCCGTGATCTCCGGCGCGGGCCCCACGGTCCTCGCGCTCGCGGACCGCGCCTCGGCCGACAAGGTGGCAGATCTCGCAGGTCAGGGCTGGGCGGCCAACCGTCTGGACCTCGACGCGCAGGGGGCGTGCGTGCTGCCCCTCGCACCCGTCGAGGTCGATTGACGACGCACGGTTGCCGGATTTCGAGAGGGGGAATGTTTGTTGGATCCGGTAGTGTTAACCTCAAGTCTGCACCCGACCCCACCATGGCGAGGTGCTTCGCGTCCCTGTCCGGGACACCCATTCTTCCGGGAGCCTCCCAAACTGCTTCGTGCCTTGCATTGGGTGCTATGCGCTGAGCAGTGCTGAGCACGCTCCGGAACCGGCGTGACCGAGCCGATGACACCGAACCTCAGTGCCACGGCTCCGGGAATCGTCATCACCAGCAATGTCTTCCGCCGCTTTGGCGGACCACCGCCCCGGCACGGTCCACACAGCAAGGGCCAATGCCGGACAGCACAACCGGTCGCCGAGCCAGACAGGCCGACGTCCGCTCCAGGGAAGGACCCTTCGTGAGCGACACCACCGATCTGATGGGCGCACGTGTCGAGGAGACCGCTGCCGCGCCCGCCACGGACGCCTCCGCGCCTGCCACCGGTGCCGGCTCCAGGCGACGCCGCGGTACCGGCCTCGAGGGCATGGTGCTGGCCGAGCTCCAGCAGGTCGCATCCGGCCTCGGCATCAGGGGCACCGCGCGGATGCGCAAGAGCCAGCTGATCGAGGTCATCAAGGAGGCCCAGGCCGGCGGCGGCGCTCCCGCCAAGACGGCGCCCGACGCCGCCGAGAGCAAGCCGAAGCGCCGGACCACCTCGAAGGCCCGTACGGGTGACGAGGCCGCGGCGCCGGCCGTCGACAAGGCCGAGAAGGCCGCCGAGAAGGCTGTCTCCCAGCAGCAGATCGAGATCCCCGGCCAGCCCGCCGGCGGCCCCTCCCGCGCGAGCGAGGCCGAGCGTGAGGCCGACCGCGGTGGAGACGACGCCCCCGCCGAGCGCCGCCGTCGCCGTGCCACCGCCGAGGCGGGCAGCCCCGAGACGGTCACCGCCGAGGCGAAGAACGAGACGCAGGGCGACGCCGAGGGCGCCGACGGCCGCCGTGAGCGCCGCGACCGCCGCGACCGCGACCGGGGCGGCCGTGACCGCCGCCCGAACAAGGGCGACGAGCAGCAGGGCGGCCAGGGTGCCGGCCAGCAGCGACCCGAGCGCCAGGAGCGCCAGGAGCGTCCGGACCGTCAGCAGCAGGGCGGCGGCCGTCAGGACCGCCAGCAGCCGCGCGACAACGGCCCGCGTGACAACGGTCCCCGTGACAACGGACCGCAGGACGACGACGACTTCGAGGGCGGCCGTCGCGGCCGTCGCGGCCGTTACCGTGACCGCCGTGGCCGTCGTGGCCGCGACGAGATCGCCGAGCCGCAGGTCGCCGACGACGACGTGCTGATCCCCGTCGCGGGCATCCTCGACATCCTCGACAACTACGCGTTCATCCGTACGTCGGGCTACCTGCCGGGTCCCAACGACGTGTACGTCTCCCTCGCCCAGGTCCGCAAGAACGGTCTGCGCAAGGGTGACCACGTCACCGGTGCGGTCCGCCAGCCCAAGGACGGCGAGCGCCGCGAGAAGTTCAACGCGCTCGTGCGCCTGGACTCCACCAACGGCATGGCGCCCGACTCGGGCCGCGGCCGGCCGGAGTTCAACAAGCTCACGCCGCTGTACCCGCAGGACCGGCTCCGCCTGGAGACCGACCCGGGTGTGCTGACGACCCGCATCATCGACCTCGTCGCGCCGATCGGCAAGGGCCAGCGCGGTCTGATCGTGGCCCCGCCGAAGACCGGCAAGACCATGATCATGCAGGCGATCGCCAACGCGATCACGCACAACAACCCCGAGTGCCACCTGATGGTCGTCCTGGTCGACGAGCGTCCGGAAGAGGTCACCGACATGCAGCGGTCGGTCAAGGGCGAGGTCATCTCCTCGACCTTCGACCGTCCGGCCGAGGACCACACCACGGTCGCCGAGCTCGCCATCGAGCGTGCCAAGCGTCTGGTGGAGCTGGGCCACGACGTCGTCGTGCTGCTCGACTCGATCACGCGTCTGGGCCGTGCGTACAACCTCGCCGCCCCGGCCTCCGGCCGCATCCTGTCCGGTGGTGTCGACTCGACCGCGCTGTACCCGCCGAAGCGCTTCTTCGGTGCCGCGCGCAACATCGAGGACGGCGGCTCGCTGACGATCCTGGCCACCGCGCTCGTCGACACCGGCTCGCGCATGGACGAGGTCATCTTCGAGGAGTTCAAGGGCACCGGCAACGCCGAGCTCAAGCTCGACCGGAAGCTCGCCGACAAGCGCGTCTTCCCGGCGGTGGACGTCGACGCGTCCGGTACCCGCAAGGAAGAGCTCCTGCTCGGCAGCGACGAGCTCGCCATCACCTGGAAGCTGCGTCGCGTGCTCCACGCGCTCGACCAGCAGCAGGCGATCGAGCTGCTGCTCGACAAGATGAAGCAGACGAAGTCGAACGCCGAGTTCCTGCTCCAGATCCAGAAGACCACGCCGTCGCCGGGCAACGGCAACGACTGATCTCCTCGCGACCGAGGTCCTCGCGGACCGGAGTTCGCAGGGCAGAACCGCAAAGGGCCGCCCCCGTCACCCAGGTGACGGG
>NZ_JBHXDQ010000049.1:0-70318 GCF_042725875.1 Streptomyces sp. NPDC127038
GGCGGTGGGGTGCCACCAGCACCTGTCCGGCCAGGCGCGTCTGCCCGGCGACGACGCGCCTGGCCGGACAGGCCCTAGGCTTCCGGACGGCACTGGCCTCGACGCAGGAGTGGAATTGATGGTCGACCCCGCCGGGAAGCACCCGTACCCCGACGCCCTCCGGGCGGACGCGACGCCCGCACCGCACCCGCTGCTCGCGCCGGTGACCGGGCTCCTCGGCACCTGGGCGGGTCAGGGCCGCGGAGGCTATCCGACACTCGACGAGGAGTTCGTCTACGCGCAGGAGGTCACGTTCAGCCACGACGGCCGGCCGTTCCTCCACTACGAGGCGCGCGCCTGGCTGCTGGACGCCGACGGCGCTCCGCTGCGCCCGTCCGCCCGGGAGAGCGGCTGGTGGCGGATGCAGGCCGACGGCCGGGTGGAGGCGCTGATCACCCAGCCGACCGGCGTCGCGGAGATCCTGGTCGGCCGGGCGGACGCCGGTACGGCGGAGCTGACCACCTCGCAGGTGGCGCTGACGCCCACGGCCAAGGAGGTCACCGCCACCCGCCGCCGGTACACCTGGACGGACACCGACACCCTCGGCTTCCTCCACGACCTCGCGGCGGTCGGCCACCCCCTGCATCACCATCTCTCCGCACGGCTGCGGCGCACGGACGCGGGCTGAGGCGCCGGGGCGGACGGGTCGTACGGGCCCGTCGTGAGCACGAGGACGACGCCGGCGCCGTATCCGTACCCTGGACGCATGCGCATGCGCCCCACACTGAGCTGGATCCCCTCCGGGGAGCTGCCGCCGGGCACCACGGATCTGGAACCGGTCGCCTCCGCCCTGAGCACCGGGGGCGTCCTGGTGCTGAGCGGCGCCGGCATCTCCACGGAGTCGGGCATCCCCGACTACCGGGGCGAGGGCGGCAGCCTGCGCCGGCACACACCGATGACCTACCAGGACTTCACCGCGACCGCCCAGGCACGGCGGCGCTACTGGGCCCGCAGCCACCTCGGCTGGCGGACGTTCGGCCGCGCCCGCCCCAACGACGGACACCGGGCCGTGGCCGCCTTCGGGCGCCACGGTCTGCTCTCGGGAGTCATCACGCAGAACGTCGACGGACTGCACCAGGCCGTGGGCAGTCAGGACGTCGTGGAGCTCCACGGCAGCCTGGAACGGGTCGTCTGCCTCTCCTGCGGCGCCCGCACCCCGCGCCGCGAACTCGCCCGGCAGCTGGAGGAGGCCAATCCCGGCTTCGCGCCGGTGGCCGCCGCCGTCAATCCGGACGGTGACGCCGACCTCACCGACGAGCAGGTCGGGGACTTCCACGTGGTCCCGTGCACGGTCTGCGGCGGCATCCTCAAGCCGGACGTGGTCTTCTTCGGCGAGTCCGTCCCGCCGGCACGCGTCGAGCACTGCCGTCGGCTGGTGCGTGAGGCGACTTCCCTGCTGGTCCTCGGCTCGTCCCTGACGGTGATGTCCGGACTGCGGTTCGTCCGCCAGGCGGCCGACGCCGGAAAGCCGGTGCTGATCGTCAACCGCGACGCGACCAGGGGCGACCGGCACGCCGTGACCCGGGTCGCGCTCCCCCTCGGTGCGGCCCTGACCACCGTCGCGGGCGAACTCGGCATCGCCCTGGACGAAGCCGTGGCCTGAACCGGGACCGGGCCGGTGCGGCGCGTCCGACGGCCGCCCGGAGCGGCTCATCGAGTAGCCCGCCCGGGTGAACGGCCGGATACTGGCTACATGGCCCAGAAGACCGCGAAGGCACACGGGCCGTCCACCGTGACGGTCAAGGGGCGGGACTACCGGCTACGCAGCATCGGATTCTTCGTGCTCGCAGCCCTGACGATCTGGTTCATCGCCGCGAACACCGGCTCCGTGACCATCAGGCTGTGGATCCCGAAGGTCACCCTCCCCCTGTGGATCGTGCTGACCGTCACGCTCCTCGTCGGCATCCTGCTGGGGCTGCTGATCGCGTACCGCCGGGCCCGTCGCTGACCCGTCACGCGATCGGAGCCGCGCTCGGGGACGGCGCGGACCCCTGACCGGCCAGGACCGGCGGAATCCAGGTGACCCGCGAGGGGGGCGCTGCGTACCATCGGGCGCCCGCTGTTCGTGTCCTCGCCCCTGATCGGTCGTTTCGTGAAGTCTCTGGTTCCTGGTGTGCTGCGTGACGAGCCCCAGTTCGCCCGTCTGTTCATCGGGCAGTCCCTGTCGGTGCTCGGCGACCGTGTGTCGTTCGTGGCCGTGCCCTTCGCCGTGCTCTCCGTGGGCGGGTCCGCCTCCGACGTGGGGCTGCTGGCCGCCGCCGGGCTCGTGCCCATGCTGCTGTTCGCCCTGGTGGGCGGGGTGTGGGCGGACCGTTTCCCGCGGCACCGCATCATGCTGGCGTCGGACCTGGTGCGGTTCGTGGTGCAGGGGCTCGCCGCGGTCCTGCTGCTGACCGGCGTCGCGGAGGTCCGGTATCTCGTACCGCTGATGATCGTGTTCGGCACCGCCGACGCGTTCTTCATGCCGGCGGCAACCGGGCTGATGCCCCTGCTCGTCGGGGCCGACCGGCTGCGGGAGGCGAACGCGCTGCGCGGGTTCGTCCAGTCGGCCAGTCTGGTGGCCGGCCCCGTCCTGGCGGGAGGCATGGTGGCCCTGGCGGGACCTGGCGGCGCGCTGGCGGTGGACGCGCTGACCTTCGCGGCCAGTGCCGCGTTCCTGGCCCGGCTGACACCCCGCGCCGTGGCGCCCGTGACGTCGTCGCCCTCCTCGGGCGGAAGCTTCCTCAGGGAGCTGCGGGCCGGCTGGGCGCAGGTGCGGGGCCGCTCGTGGGTGTGGTCCGGCATGGTGGCGATCTCGGTCTACCACGTCGTCGTACTGCCGTCGGTGTTCGTGCTGGGACCGGTCCTGGCCGACCGGCAGTGGGGTGGCGCGGCCGGCTGGTCGATCGTGACCGCGGGCTTCGGCATCGGGTCGATCGTCGGGGACGTCTGCGCCTACCGGCTCAAGGTCCGGCGCCCCATGGCGCTCGCCGCGGCGGCGCTCGCCGTGGGTTCCTGCCAGGCGGTCATCATCGGGTCGGGCGCGACGGTCGCCGTGACGGCGGCCCTCGAAGCGGTCACCGGTGTCGCGGTCTCCCTCTTCTTCGTCACGTGGGAAACGGCGCTGCAGACCCACATCCCGGAGGACGCCCTGTCCCGGGTCAGCTCGTACGACTATCTCCTGTCGACGGGTCTCATGCCGCTGGGGCTCGCGCTGGCCGGCCCGGTGTCCGCGTCCCTGGGCGTGCGGCCCACGCTGTACGCCATGACGGTCGTCGCGGTCCCCGCCGCGCTCGCGCTCCTCTGCGTCCCCGGCGTACGCCGCCTGCCGGCGCACGCCTCCACGGCACCGGGCGACACCGCGACCCTCGCCGACCGCCCTCCCGGCGCCGCGGAGCTCAGCGCTCCGTAGGCGTTCGGCGGCGCTTCGGCCCGTCCAGGATGAAGATCGTTAGCCCATCCGCCGCCCCGTGACGGACCGTCAGCCGGACCGGTCCGACTCCCTCGACCTGGGCGAACACCGGCGTGTCGGGGGCGGTTGCGGCCGCCCGGGTGACCTCCGTCGCCCGCGCTTCCTGTTGCGGAGCTGACGGAGCGTCGGTTTTCTCGTCGGTGGAGATCACAGGAGCGCCGAGCGGACGGTTCGGCCACTGCCTTGCCGGAGGGTTCCCTTGCGAAACACACACGTTGGCGTCGGTGTCGGACTGCTCCTCGGGCTCATGGCCCTCCAGAGCCCGGCCGCCGCGGCCGCCGACGACACGCAGCTGCGGATCAACCCGGGCAACGCCCTGCCGGGTTCGACGGTCAGGGTCACCACCACGGCCTGCGGCCCGGACGTGACGTACGGCAAGGGCCAGTCGACGGTGGGGGGTCAGTTCAACATGTTCGGCGGCAACCGCAAGGGGGTCCTCGCGGGAGAGTTCCGGATCCCGGAGGAGGGGGCGTCCGGCATCGACACCGTCACCGTGAAGTGCCCGCCGCGGATCAAGCTGACGGACACCTACGAGATCGCCGAACGGTCGCCGAACGGCGCGATCCAGGCCGGATTCGGTGACGCCGAGGACAGCAACACCCAGGTCGCCGCGGGCGGTGCGCTGATCACCGCGGCCGCGGCCGGGGCCCTGTTCCGGATCCGCCGCCGCTCGCAGGCCGGCGCCCGGTCCTGACCCTCCGCTCCCGTCACCCCGGCCCGCCCGGGGTCCGTACACGCCCTGCGGGAACGGACCCCGCCGGCTCCCTCCAGGCAGGAGGCTCGACCGTGAAGGACCAGAGGGACAAGGCCGGTACGGCCCCGGGCACGTTCGTCCCACCGGTCGCCTATCTGGTCCTGTCGCTGGTGGCGGGCGTTCTGCTGGTGCTCGGCACGATGGTTGACCGGCGGCCCCCGCAGCCGTCGGCCGACCAGGCCTTCTCCGCCCCCGCGGGGGGACACGCCGGCGCTGCGGCACACCCGGCCGTCGCGCCGCTGCCCCGCTCCGAGCCCGTCCGGCTCCGTATCCCCGCGATCGGTGTCGACGCCTCCCTGGTCCGGCTCGGCTTGGACAGGGCGGGCGCGTTGCGGCCCCCGCCCGAGGGCGACCCGCATGTAGCCGGCTGGTACGGCGGAGGCACGGCACCCGGCTCGCGGGGCACGGCCGTGACCACCGGGCACGTGGACACGCGCGCCGGAAGTCCCGGGGTGTTCTACCGGCTCGGCGCCGTCACCAAGGGCGAGACCGTCGAGATCAGCCGCGCGGACGGCCGTACCGCCGTCTTCACGGTCGACGCGGTGGAGGTCTACGACAAGCACCGGTTCCCCGGGTCCAAGGTCTACGGCGGCTCCGGCCGGCCCGAACTCCGCGTGATCACCTGCGGCGGCCCGGCCGGTGACGACGGATACCGCGGCAATGTCGTGGTGTACGCGACCCTCACCGCCGTGCGCGCGGCACGGACGCCTCCGCGGACCTGAAGCACGCCTCCGCGGACC
This sequence comes from Streptomyces sp. NPDC127038, assembly GCF_042725875.1. Classification (NCBI taxonomy): domain Bacteria; kingdom Bacillati; phylum Actinomycetota; class Actinomycetes; order Kitasatosporales; family Streptomycetaceae; genus Streptomyces; species Streptomyces sp. NPDC127038. Next base: position 4,985 of record NZ_JBHXDQ010000049.1, read on the forward strand.
TCAAGCACGACACCCGCAGGGGCGCGGGCGGGAGCCCGGGCCCGAGGGACGTGCGCCCCGGGTACCTCTCCCGTCACGGCGCACGCCCTCGGTCCGGGCAGGTGTCAGCTCTTGGGCATCAGGACGGTGTCGATGATGTAGACGTTGGCGTTGGCGGTCTTCACGTTGCCGCAGACCACCTTCGCGGAGTCGTTGACCGTGTACGACTGGCCCGAACCGGAGGTCGTGAGCTTCGACTTCTCCAGCGTGGTGAACGAGCCGTTCTCCAGGTCCTTCGGCGTCAGCTTCTGGCCCACCACGTGATAGGTGAGGATCTTCGTCAGCTGCGCCTTGTCGTTGAGGACCTTGTCCAGCGTCGCCTTCGGGATCTTGGCGAACGCGTCGTTCGTCGGCGCGAACACCGTGATGTTCTGCGCGTTGTTGAGCGTGTCGACCAGACCCGCCTTCTTCACCGCCGTCACCAGCGTGGACAGCGCCGGGTTGTTGGAGGCCGCGGTCGCGACCGGGTCCTTGGCCATGCCGTCGAACGAACCGGCACCGTCCTTGGGAACCGACGAACAGCCAGGACCGAACGGCTGGTCCATACTGCTCGCACTCGCGCTCGCACTCGAACCACCCATGTCACCACCGCTCTTGGCCGCCGAACCGGCCGTCGTCGAGGCCGAGTCGGCCTTGCCCGAATCACTGCTCCCACTGGAGCAGGCGGTCATCACCAGGGGCAGCACTGCGGCAGCGGCGAGAAGACCGGTGGTACGACGGATACGCGTGTTCATCTTGTTCTCCTGATTCGTGGGCGCGGCACGATGCGGCCGCGTCCGGGGGTGTGACAGCGAAATGGCTCGATGGGCACGGGGCCCTGGTCATGGGGCGGGAGCGGTCATTCGACGCTCACGACGACGGAGTGCCAGCCGCTGGCGCCGTCGGGAATGGTGCGGGTGCGCCGGTCGGTCTGTACGGTGCCGGCGCGGTCGGTCGCGCGGACGGTGAGGGTGTGGCCTCCCTTGACGGCCCGCCAGGGAAAGGACCACTGGCGCCAGGTGTCGCGGGTGTCCTCGGCGGCGAGGTGGGCCGTCTGCCAGGGGCCGTCGTCGACGCGGACCTCGACCTTGTCGATGCCCCGGTGCTGGGCCCAGGCGACCCCGGCGACCATCACCGTGCCGGACCCGGGCCGGGCGAACGGCTTGGGCGTGTCGATCCGCGACTCGGTCTTGATCGGGGCCCGGCGGGCCCAGCCGCGCTTGACCCAGTACGGGTCGTAGGAATCGAAGGTGGTGAGCTCGATGTCCTCGATCCACTTGCACGCCGACACGTACCCGTAGAGTCCCGGGACCACCATCCGTACCGGGAAGCCGTGCTGGAAGGGCAGCGGCTCACCGTTCATGCCGAGGGCGAGCATCGCGTCGCGGCCGTCCATGACGTCCTCGACCGGGCTGCCGATCGTCATGCCGTCCACCGAACGGGCCACCAGCTGGTCCGCCGGACCTCCCCGGGAGGGCGGCTTCACCCCGCACTCGCCCAGCAGGTCGGCCAGACGCACGCCGGTCCAGCGGGCGTTGCCCACGTACGGGCCGCCGACCTCGTTGGAGACGCAGGTCAAGGTGATGTCCCGCTCGATCAGTTCCCTGCGGAGCAGGTCGTCGAAGGAGTAGGTGGCCGGACGGCGTACGCCCTTGCCGTGGACGCGCAGACGCCAGCTCGTGGCGTCCACCTTGGGCACCACCAGCGCGGTGTCCACCCGGTAGAAGTCACCGGTGGGGGTGAGGAACGGACTGATCCCGGGGACACGGAGTCCTGCGCCCTTGGGCACCGGTGCCGCCGGTGACCGGGGGCTGGGCAGGACGACGGTCCGGCGCGAGGCGATCGCGCCCTGTCCACGGGAGGCGTTCAGCGACCGGCCGGCCACGCCCACCACGGCGGAGGCCGCCGCGGCCGAGGCGGCCGCCAGGACGAATCCCCGCCGGTCCCATCCCTCGGACACGGACGGCCCCTCGCCCGTTTCCTCTGCCGCTTCCTCCGGCACGGACCCGGGCGCGGTCGCCGGTGTCCGAACGACCGCGGTCAGACGGCCCACCAGCGCGTAGAGGAGCAGAGCCCCGGCACAGGCCCCCACCACGGACGGCAGCGCGTCGACGAGGCCGGTCGAGTCGGGCCTGCCGACGGCGGCCGCCGCGCCCACGACCCCGAAGAGAAGGACCCCGGCGGCTCCGACCCGCCGGAACCGCACCGCCAGCACTCCCAACACCAGCGCCAGCACCGCGAGCACGGCGAGGATGCCGAGCTGCAGTACGAGCTTGTCGTCGGTGCCGAAGTGCCGGATCGCCCAGTCCTTGACCGGAGCGGGCGTCGCGTCGATGGACGCGCCGCCCACCGCGACGACCGGACCGGCCTGCGGACGCACCGCCGCCGCCACCAGTTCGGCCACCGCCAGTGCGGCGAAGCCGGCCAGCGCCCCGCTCAGCGCACCCAGCGCCAGACGCGGCACGCCGATCCGTGCTCTCCGGTCCTTCTCTTCATCCCTCACATGGGGAATCCGGTTCTGCGCGCCGGGCGGATTGGCCCCTCACCCGATCAGGTGAAAAGAAGGATCCCGCCCATCCGCCGGGCGTTCCGCAACGGATCATCCCACTTGAACGTCTCGGCGTTTCCGGCCGTTGGGGCCGCGGCGCTCCTTGCCCATGCTCCCCGTCCGCGGGAAGGTGGAAGAACGGTCAGGAGCGGTCGAAAGCCTCGGAGGGGACAGGCCGCATGTCTCAGGATGAAGCCGCCGCACCGCGCACCGGCCGCCGGGAGCAGAACGCGACGCTCACGGTGAGGCGCGTCGGGGACGGCGTGGACGTACTGTGCCTGTCCGGCGTCCTCGACACCGAGGGAGCCGCAGCGCTCGGCCTCGAACTGGCCGGACGCCTCCGCACCACACGCCCGGACCGGCACCTGGTCCTCGATCTGACAGGGCTGCGGCTGGTCAGCGCTGCGGGCATCCAGGTCCTGGACACCCATGTGCGTCACCTGTCCGACACCCCGGTCCCGGTGATCGTCGCCGCGCCGCACGCGCGGGACATCTTCACCATCGCTCCCGCCCACGGTCTGCTCCTCTGCGCCACCCTGGACGCCGCCCTGGCCACACTGCCCGGCAGCGCGTCCTCGGGCGGCACGCTTCCCGGCCCCGCACTCCCCGGACCCGGCGGTGCGCCGGGCACACCCGGGGAAGGGCCGGAGGACATCCTCGGCCGGCGCGCCGAAGCCCGTACGAACGCCGTCATCGGGATGGCGCAGGGGATCATCCTCGAACGCTATGCGCCGGCCGACGTCCGGAATGCCGCCGACCTGCTGCGCCAGGCCTCCGAACGCCACGACGTGCCCCTGCGGGTCCTCGCCTCCGCCATCGTGACGGCCCCCCGCCCCACGGCACGCCCGGACGCGTGGTTTCCCGGCCGGCCGGCCGTTCCCCCGCCCCGCTCACGCCTGCTCGACGGCGCGGACCAGCGGGCGCACGACCGGGACCATGTGCTGCGCGTCCTGGTCCGCGACGTCGTGGCGGCCACCGACGCGGACGGCGCCGAGGTGCACCTGGTCGACCCCGCTCTGGGCGACTCCCTGGTCCTGGAATCGCACGCGGGCCTCGGCTCCGCCTACCGGCATCACGTCGCACAGGTCTGCGGCCCACCGGCCGCGTGCGCCCGGGCCCGCCTGCTCGGACAGCCGGTGCTCGTCGCGGACGTCCTGACCGACCCGGACCTCACGGCCACGGTCGAGGGCCGCGCCGCGTCGGCCATGGGCAGCCGCGCGCTCTACGCGATACCCGCCGTCTCCACGGACGGCGCGTGCGAGGGCACCGTCACGATCCACCACGCCCGGCCCGGCCCCGGGCCGACCCACGACCAACGCGCCGCCCTGCGGACCCTGGCCGACGATCTGGCCCACTGGCACGCCTGGTACCGGCGCTCGGTCGTCCTCGACGCCCTGGAATACGTTCACGCGCACGCCTGAGACGACCGGGCTCGCGCGCCTGCCCGGTCGTCGCACCGATCCCGGCGGCAACGCCGTATGTCCCGGCCGGGGGCCGGGACATACGGAACGCGGTGCGCCGGCCGGTCAGTGGTGCGCGCCGACCGGCGCCGTGATTCAGCTCGGCAGCTTCCAGTTCTGCGCCGCCGAGCCGTTGCAGGTGTAGATCTGGAGCTGGGTGCCGGTCGTCGTCGTGGAGTTGGGGTCGTCGAGGCACAGTTTCGACTGGGGGTTGACCAGCGATCCGCCGGCGCCCGTGGTCCACTGCTGGGCGCCGGTGCCGTTGCACGTCCACAGCTGGACCAGGGTGCCGTTGGCCGTCCCGCTGTGGTCCACGTCCAGGCACTTGCCGAGGCTGCGGATCGTGCCGTCGCCGGCGACGGTCCAGTCCTGGGCGTACGTGCTGTTGCAGGTCCAGAGCTGGACGTGGGTGCCGTCGGTGGTGGAGGAACTCGCCACGTCGGCGCACAGGTTGGCCGCCACCGCGGAGGTGACGGGTCCCGTCCGGGCCAGGGCGGGGGCCGTCGTGTCACCCGCGTAGGACGGCGGGGCCGCGGACGCGGCCGTCGCCCAGGAGGTGTTGGCGGCGGTGCCGAGCGTGTAGTTCAGCGTGCCGCCCGAGGTGATCGCCGAGGCCGGGGCGTAGGCGTTGTTCCAGGCGGAGCCGTTCCAGGTCGCGGACTGGACGTAGGGGGCGTTGTCGGCGGCGCCATTGCCGTTGATCGTCAGGGTGCCGCCCGACGGGAGGGTGACCACGGCCTGGGTGAACAGGGGTGAGCCCAGGGCGAGATCGGAGGTGCCCGGGGTCTCGGGGAACATGCCGAGCGCCGACCACACGTACCACGCGCTCATCGCGCCGAGGTCGTCGTTGCCGTCGGCCAGCCCAGCGGGCGTGTTCGACCAGATCTGGTCCTGGATCGCCCGCACGGTCCCCTGCGTCTTGTAGGGCTGCCCGATGTAGTCGTACTCCCAGGGCAGTTCGATGCTGGGTTCGTTGCCGACCCACGCGTAGCCCTTGTCTCCGGTGTAGCTGCGCAGCACGGTGTCCAGGTAGTGGCTCATCGCCGTGTTGCCGCCCTTGGCGCGGGCCAGGCCGCCGATGTTGAACGGGATCATCCCGGTGTAGATCCAGGAGTCGGCCTCGACCATGTCGGTGCCGCTGGTGGGATCGAAGCCGCCGGTCCAGGAGCCGTTGGCGTTACGGGGCTCGACGAAGCCGGAGGCCGGGTTGAGCACGTTGCGCCAGCCCTGGGCGCGGTTGGCGTACGTCTTCTGGTCGGCGGTGTCGCCGAGCGCCCCGGCCATCGCCGAGAGCGCGAAGTCGGCGGTGTTGTACTCCAGCGTGGTGGCCACCGGACCGTAGAAGTTGCAGCAGCCGTAGCTGCCGTCGTGCGGCATGTAGCCGGGCGAGTTGAGGTAGTTGAGGCCCGGCCGGTCGTTGTTGGCGGTGTTCGCCTGCTTCACCATGTCGGCGAGGGCGGTCGTCGTGTCGAAGTTCCTGGCGCCGAAGGCGTAGTAGTCGGCGAGGATGCCGTCCGCCGGGTCACCCACCATGACGTACGACTCGCCGTTGTTCTCGGACCACTTGGGGAAGATCCCGGTCTGGGCGTAGTCGTCGACCATCGACTGCGCGGTGTCCGAGGCGGCCTGGGGAGCGACGAGGCCCTCCAGCTGGGCCTGCGAACGGTAGATGTCCCAGCCGGAGTAGTTGGCGTACTCGGCCTGGTGGCCGGAGTCCACGGTGTGGGTCCTGCCGTCGAAGCCGTAGTACTGGCCGTTGGTGTCGCTGATGACGTTCGGGTGCAGCAGCGAGTGGTAGAGCGCGGTGTAGAAGGTCTGCTGCTGCGCGGCCGTACCGCCGGCGATCTGCACCTTGCCGAGCGCGCTGTTCCAGGCGTTCTGCGCGGCGGAGCGGGTCGCGTCGAAGTCCCACCCGGTGTTCTCCGCCGCCCGGTTGGCCGTCGCGTTGGCCACCGAGACGTAGGAGATGCCGACCTTGGCCTGCACCACCGGGTTGGCCGTGGTGTTGAAGGTGACGTAGCCGTTCGAGGCGGCGGCGTTCGGAGAGGCGCTGTCCTTCGTGGCCTTCGGCGCCGCGGCGGCGGGCATCTTGCCGTGCAGCACCGGCTTGTTGGGCTTCTCGGCCGCGTTCTTGGACGCCGTCTTCGGCTGCGCGGGCTCGGCCTCCGCCGTCTTGGCGATCGAGGTGCCCTGCGAGGCGAACGGCTGGTCGAAGACCATGTCGAAGTACACGGTGTAGGTGTTCCCCGCGCCGCAGAAGTGCCCGCTGGTGACCTGGCCGCTGACTTCGGTGCTCGACACCTTGGTGAACTGTGTCGAGGAGGCGCCGTTCTGACTTCCCGTCAATTTGAAGATCAGGTTGGACTGGGTGCTCGACGGGAACGTGAAGCGTGCCATGCCGCTGCGCGTCGTGGTGGTCAGTTCGGTGGTCACCTGGTTGTTGAGGGCGACCTTGTACGACCCCGCGGACGCCGACTCGTTGGCGTGCGAGAACGCGTCCGTCGCCCCGGTGTTCACGGCGCCGACGGTGGGAAGCACCGGGACGTCACCGGCCGCGCCGCAGCCGGGCCCGGCGATGTGGGTGAGGCTGAAGCCGGTGATGGACGAGTCGTTGTACTCGTAGCCGCCGCCGTCGGGGCGCGACGGCGTGTCCGGGCTCCACTGGACCATGCCGAACGGCACGTCGGCGCCGGGGAAGTCGTCGGCCTGGTTCGACGTTCCGATGAACGGGTTGACCACGGTGGCGGGGGACGTGACCAGCGCGGCCTTTCCGGCGGCCCAGGCGGGTGCGCACAGTCCGGCGGTGGCCAGCGCCGTCGCCGCGAGTAAACCGATCGCGGCCCTTCCCGGGGGTCTCGACAGTCGTGTCATCACGGGGGTTTCTCCTCTGCTCGGGAGCGGGAGCCGAAACTGATTGACAACGTTGTCTTCCTGGCGGGAGACGGAACTTGATCAGCAGTCGGGTTCGACAACGTTGTCGCATCGTCGGGACAAGGCGTCCGGCGATGCGTACGCGGGGGCGCGGCCCCTGGGCCGCGAGCACCTGGGGGCACGGACGAGAACTGTCCGTGAAGCTAGCTACAAGGCAGGGTCATGTCAACGATTCGCGCAGAGGGCCGAGAACGAGGCCCGTCGGCGACGCTCCCGTCGGACGCGCGGCGGACGCGGGCGCGTGCGAAGATGCGCCGTCCGCCGTTCGGACGGACCGTGGAGAGATGACACATCCACTCGTACCCCCCGGTGAGACACCGCCCGTCGAGGGTTGTACCGCGGAAGCGCACCAGGAGCGGCCCGACGGCGGGATCTGGGAACACCCGTATCTGTGGCTCTCGTTCATCGTCGTGGGCTCGGTGATCGTCGCCGGGTACTTCGTGGCCCGGATCAGCGGATTCTGAACCGCCCGGCCCGCGCGACGCACGCGGGCGGCGGTCCGGGGCCACGGTTGCCCGGGCACCACGGCGGCGCGGTGCGTCTCGGTCGTCTCGGGCCGGCGGGCCCCTGCACCTGAACAACACCGGTGACGACAGGCCCTGTTCGGCGCGGACCGAGCGGGGTCGAGGAGGCGAGGAGCAATGGCGAAAGTGCTGTTCATCATGACGGGTGCGACGTACTGGGTGCTCAGGGACGGCACCCGGTACCCGACCGGCTACTGGGCCGAGGAGTTCGCCATGCCCTACAAGTCGGTCACGGAGGCGGGCCACGAGGTCGTGACGGCGACTCCGGGCGGTGTGACGCCGACCGTCGACATGATGAGCCTGCGCCCTTCCATGGTCGGCGGCGAGGAGACGGCGCTGGAGCTGGAGGAGATCATCCGCTCCGCCGAGACCCTGCGCCGGCCGCTCAAGCTGTCGGACGTCCGGCTGGAGGACTACGACGCCGTGTTTCTCCCCGGGGGCCACGGCCCGATGTCGGACCTGGCGTACGACGCCGACGCCGGCCGCCTGCTGACGGCCCAGCTCGCCTCGGGCAGGCCGCTGGCCATCGTGTGCCACGCGCCCGCCGCCCTGCTGTCCACGAGGATCCAGGGCAGCTCGCCGTTCGCCGGATATCGCGCCACGGGTTTCACCAACGACGAGGAGCAGGCCGTCGGTCTGGCCGCGAAGGCGCCGTGGCTGCTGGAGGACGAGCTGAAGGACCAGGTGGGCGTCGAGTTCAGCCGCGGCCCCATGTGGGAGCCGCACATGGTCGAGGACCGCAACCTCCTCACCGGGCAGAACCCCCACTCCGCGGCGATCGTCGCGGACCGCCTGCTCGAACTCCTCAAGTAGGAACGCCCGACGCTGCCGGTGCGCGGGCGGCCGGTGGTGCGGAGGCGGAGCGCTGCCGTAGCCTCGCAGACGGAACCAGTTCCGGATGCGGCGGCGTGCAGGAGGTCGGATTGACCGGCGACGAGGCGGCTGCGACGCGGCCCCGCAGACCCCTGCGGGCCGACGCGCGGCGCAACGAGGACCGGCTGCTGGAGGCGGCGGCCGCCGCGTTCGAACGGGACGGCGCCGGCGCCTCGGTCAAGGACATCGCCCGGTCGGCCGGTGTCGGCGTGGGCACGCTCTACCGGCGGTTCCCGTCCAAGGAACTGCTCGTCGCGGCGATCTACCGGCTGGAAGTTGAGCGGCTGTGCGAGGCGGCGCCGCGGCTCGCGGGCGAGCTGCCTCCCCCGGACGCGCTGCGGGCCTGGATGGAGCGGTTCATCGACTTCATGGCCGCCAAGGAGGGCATGGCCGACGCCCTGCGCGCGGTCCTGAGCGACGACGACGAGAAGCTGGAGACGCGGGCGATGCTCGCCGGGGCCATCGACCACCTGCTCACGCCGGCCGGCGGCCCGTCGGCGGCCCGGCCGGAGATCACCTCCGAGGACGTGCTCATGGCGCTCGGCGGGATCAGTCTGATGGCGGGCGCGGAGGGACGGCGCGAACTGGCGTCCCGTCTCATCGACCTGCTCCTGCACGGCATCGTGAAGCCCTGACCGGGTCCGGCGGGGAGGGTCGCGCCGACGCGGGGACGGGAACCCGCCGACAGCGGCCGCCCGTCGCCGTCACCAGGTCTGGTCTCCGGCCCGTACGAGGATCTCGTTGACGGCGACCCGGCGGTCCCGCGTCACGATGTACGAGACGGCGTCGGCGATGTCCTCAGGACGCAGCAACTCCAGGCCCTCCACCTGACGCTCGACCGCTTCACGGGCGCCGTCGCGAAGGTGCGAGCTCAGTTCGGTGTCCACCGTGCCGGGCTCCACCACGCTCACCCGCACCCGTTGCCGCATGACCTCCTGACGCAGGGCCTCGGTGAAGCCGTTGACGCCGAACTTGGTGAGGTTGTAGACCGCCGTCCCCGGCCGGGCGACCCGGCCGGCGGTGGAGCTGATGTTGACCAGGTCCGCGACCCGGCGGGGCGAGCTCTCCGCGGCCCGCAGCAGATGCGGCACCGCGGCGTGGGTGACGTACAGGAGACCCCGTACGTTGATCTCGATCATCCGTTCCCACTCGTCGAGCGGGGAGTCGGCCACCGGGCCGACCCCCATCGTCCCGGCGTTGTTGACGACGGTGTCCAGCCGGCCCAGTTCGGCGACGACGCTCTCGACGGCCTCCGCCGCCTGTCTCTGGTCGGTGATGTCCGCCGCCGCCACGAACGCGGTGGCGCCCTTGGCCCGCAGTTCGAAGGCGAGCTCGTCCAGGCGCTCACGCCGTCGCCCGAGCAGGGCCACCGCGGCGCCTTCCGCCGCGAGTGCCCGCGCCGTCGCCGCGCCGATGCCGCTGCTCGCGCCGGTGACCAGCGCCACCGTGTCCCGGAGCGGTCCAGTCGTTCCCGTCATGTTCCTTCGCCCTCCGTGCCGGCCGGGCCGCTTTCAGGGCAGCCCGACCACCTATGCGGAACCAGTTCCGTTTGACACGGTAAGCGGAACCGGTTCCCCTTGCAAGTGGCACACCGCACCCCGAAGCGGGGTCCTCGGTCAACGACCCACGCCCGAAGGGCAGTTCGCTCCGCGAGGCGCGCACGCGGCGGCGCTGGCCCCGCCGCCCGCAAGGCACTGTCCGGGCCGCCTCAGACCATCCAGGCCCGCTCGGACCGACCGGGCCGCCTCAGACCGTCCGGCCCGGATCGTTGGGGTGCGACTCCAGCGGGGTGATCACCGCTGTCATCCACGGCCACAGGGGCAGGCTCCCGAGGACCTTCTCGCGCAGTTCGGGCTCGTCCTCGGCGCGCCACACGCCGATGCTGCGCAGCTCGCCGACCGGACGCCACAGCCGGAACAGGCGTCCCTGGGCTGCGAGTTCACGGGCCCGTACGGCTTCGGCGGCGCGACGCCCGTCGACCTCCGCCGGGTCGGTGCCGTCGGGCACCGCGGTGGTCAGCTCGACCAGGAATTCCCTCACGGCCCACTCCTCCATGGATCGATCCGACGGGCCCGGGGTCGGCCGGCCCCCGGGGCGGTCCGAACCCACCCGGCGCGGGCCGCGGCCGCATCCACCGCGGGCTCGGTCCCAGTCTCCCCGCCACCCCCTTCCCCGTCTCGGCGAGCCGTCCGCCGACGGACTTTCCGTGATCAAGGACTGCTCCGAGTGGAGCCCATGAGTGGTGGACCTCCATCCCCCCGCCCAGGCTGGCCCACGTGGTGCCCGCCCGCCGCAGGCGGAGCGGGCTGTCAGAGAGACGGGATCACATGAGAAGACAGGTCATCAGAACGGGCTGTCCGCCCTCCGATCGCCGGAACGGCAGCAGCGGTAACGGCGGCGGCGCGGGCCGCCGGGAGCAGGAGAACGAAGGCGGTGGCCGCCGCGCGCACGACGCCCGCCGGGACCGCGACGGATCCGCCCCGGGGCGGCCGGCGAACGGCTCCGGAGCGCGCGCCTCCCGCACCGCACGTACCAGGGTCGCCGTGGCCGCGGCGGGCATGGCCTTCCTCGGCGTCCTGGCCCCGACGCCCGGCCACGCCGCGACGGCCCCCGCCGGCGGGCCCCGCCCGGGACCGCCCGCTCGCTTCGTACCCGGCCCCTGTCCGGCGACGGCGGAGCCGGTCCCCGGCCGGTGCGGGTTCCTCGAGGTTCCCGAGAACCGCGCCCACCCCGGCGGGCGCAAGGTCCGGCTGACCGTCGTGATCGTCCCGGCCGTCTCGGCGAAGCCCGCCGGGGACCCCGTGGTGTTCATGACCGGCGGTCCCGGGGCCGACGCCATCGACGACCTGCCGTTCCTGATCGGCGCGGGGGTCAACAAGGACCGCGAACTGATCGTCATGGCGCAGCGCGGAACACTCCATTCCCGGCCCGATCTGGCCTGCCCGGAGATCGACCGCTTCTACGCGGAGGCCGTGGGCCTGCGCTACGACGCACCGTCGACCGGACGCCGCCTGGTGCGCGCCGCCGCGCAGTGCCGCACCCGCCTCACGGCCTCCGGCGTCGACCTGAGCGCCTACAACACCACCGAGAACGCCGCTGACTTCGCCGATCTGCGCGGGGCGCTGGGCATCCGCCGGTGGAACGTCTACGGGTACTCGTACGGCACCGATCTGGCCCTCACCTACCTGCGGCGTCACCCGCAGGGCATCCGCTCGGTCGCGATCGACTCCGTCGTACCGCCCCGGATCGTCAGCCTGCCGTGGACCTGGGACAGCGCGCAGGAGGGGATCAACACCATCTTCGCGGCCTGCGCGGCCCAGCCCCGGTGCGAGAACCGCTACCCGGACCTCTCGCGCACGCTGACCCAACAGGTGCGACGGCTGGAGGCCCGTCCCCTGACGGTGACGGCACAGCCGCCGTCCGGCGGGAAGCCGGTCAAGGTCGTCCTCGACGGGGGCGCGCTCGTCAATCTGCTGGTCGCCAACGCCGTCCCGGCCGTCGACGTCCCCGCCGCGCTCGACGAACTCGCCCACGGCAATCCGGAGCGCTTCGCGCGCGCCCGCGCCGCCGGGGCCACGCCCGTCATCGGTGAGTTCGCGCACGGTCTCACCCAGTCGGTGGCCTGCGCCGAATGGGTCCCGGGCCACACGCGGGCCGACCTGCTGGCGGCCGGTCGGCGGGCCTTCCCCGGCTGGCCCGACTCCGTCCTGGCGCAGGCACCGCAGCTTCCGTTCGAGCAGGACGTGTGCCGTGTCTGGAACGTCCCGGACCGCACCCCGATTCAGCGCCTGACGACCGCCGGCAACGTGCCGGCGCTGGTGCTCTCGGGCACCTTCGACGCCAAGACGGGGGCGCGCTGGGGCGCGTACGCGGCACGCACCCTGTTCCGCTCGACCACCGTGCTGATCCCCGGGATCGGCCACTGGGTGGTGCCCCAGTCGCCGTGTGCCGCGAGTGTCCTGACCTCCTTCCTCACCCGTCCGAACGCGCCCGACACCGGTTGCGTGGCGGGCCTCGCGCCGAAGCCGTTCACGATCACGCCCACCCTGGAGACTCCATGACGTCCCTCCGCCCGCCCCGTCGCCACCGGTCCGTGCGAGGGCTGCCCGCCGCCCTGGCCGGAGCCACGGCGGGCCTCCTGCTCGCCGGTCTCACCGCGGCTCCGGCGGGAGCCGTGCCCGACACCGCGGCGCCACCGGGCACGACGGCCGGTACCGGCGGTCACTCCCGGTTCGTACCCGGCCCCTGCCCGCGGACCGCGGACCCGATCCCCGCGCTGGAGGGGGCCCACTGCGGCACGCTCACCGTGCCGGAGAACCGCTCCAGGCCCGGGGGACGGAGGATCACCCTCTCCGTCGCCATCGTGTCCGCCGCCACCCGCCGGCACGAGCCCGACCCGATCGTCTGGTTCGCCGGCGGTCCCGGCGACGACGCCGTGTCCGAGGCGCAGCTGGCGGTCGACGGCGGTCTGAACCGCGACCGGGACGTCATCTTCATGTCGCAGCGCGGCACCTACTCGGCCGATCCGGTGCTGACCTGCCCGAACATCGACGAGTTCAACGCCCGTGCACTCGGGCTCGTCTACAACGCGCCCTCCACGGGGCGCCTGCACGTCCGGGCGACGCGTGCCTGCCGCCGGAGCCTGACACAGCGCACCACCGACCTCGCCGCCTACAACACCATCGAGAGCGCCGCCGACTACGCCGACCTGCGCCTCGCGCTGGGCATCGGACGGTGGAACGTCTTCGGCATCTCGTACGGCACCGACCTGGCCCTGGCCTACATGCGGACCCACCCGCAGGGGGTCCGGTCGGTCGGCATCGACGGCGTCCTGCCGCCGTCGATCGCCGGAGGCGCCGTGACCTGGAAGGCGGCGCGGGAGGGCTTTGACGGCCTGTTCGCGGCATGCGCCCAGGAGGCCGCCTGCAACCGGCGCTACCCGCACCTGTCGAGGACCTTCGAGAGCCTCGTGCGCAAGCTCGAAGCCCATCCGGTGACCACCATGGTCACCGTTCCCGGCCAGTCCGGGCCGGTGAAGGTCACGATCGACGGCGGCGTCCTGGTGACCTGGCTGACCTCCGCGACCCATGTGGCGGCGGGAGTGCCCCGGTCGATCGACGAACTGGCCCACGGCAATCCGCAGCGGGTCGCCGAGCAGTGGGCGGGCGGCAAACTGAGCCCGCAGGCCGTCGGGCGGGTCGCCCACGGTCTCGCGTTCGGCGTCTTCTGCGGCGAGTGGACTCCGTTCGAGTCCGAGGCCGACGTGATCCGGGGAGGCCGCCGCGCGTTCCCCTCGTTCCCCCGCTCGGTCCTCGCCAACGCCCCGCAACTGCCGTTCCTGCACGCCGACTGCCGGGCCTGGGACATCCCCGCGTCACCGCGGTCGGTGCGTGACGTGACCCGCAGCGACATCCCGACGCTCGTCATGTCGGGCGGGTTCGACGCGCAGACGGCGCCGAGCAACGGCCCCTACGCGGCCCGCACCCTGAGCCGCGCCACCACCGTGACGGTCCCCTACGTCGCCCACGTGGCCTTCGCCGAATCGCCCTGCGCGCAGTCGATCACGACGTCGTTCTTCGACTCGCCGACGGCGCCGGACAAGTCCTGCCTCGCGGGTCTTCAGCCGCCCCGGTTCGAGATCGCGCCCTAGGGACGGGAGCGCGCACGGCCGAGGCGTCCGGGACTCCGTGCAGGTCGGTGACGGCCTGTCCGGAGTCGCCGGGCGCCTCGGCCATGTAGGTGCTCCCGCGCTACGGGCGCGGGATCAGTGACAGGTGTTGGTGTGGCTGAAGTCCACGACCACGCGCTCGGGGCTGTGGAGCTTGGAGACCTTGTACGTGGGCTTGGTCTGGAAGGCGGTTCCGAAGGAGACGACTCCTTCGAAGTCACCGGTCAGCGCCAGGCCCTTGAGCTTGGTCAGGTTGATCTTCACCAGGCGGGGACCGTGGTAGACGGACGTGCCCGCGCTGTTGTGAGCGACCGCGGGGGACAGCCTGATGGCCAGGAAGTACTTGCCCGCGAGCGGGACCTTCTTCCCGGACGGATCGTAGTGAAGGCTGCTGACCCGGCTCACGGCGACGGACGGGGCGCCGCCCTGGACGTCGATGACGAGCCGGTCGTAGGTGCAGTGGCCGCCCCAGCGGGCGTTGACGACTCGCGCGGGTGTCGTGGGCGACGCGGCCGCCTTCGACTGGGTGACCGCGGAGGCGGGGATCGTGGCGCCGACGGCGGTGAGCACGACGCCGGCGACTAGGGCTGCGCGGGATGAGTGATGGTGCATGACGCCCCCAGAGGCTCCTGGTGAAGGGGACAGACTATTTCACTGGGGGAGACATGTCCGGAGTTCAAATGGTTGCAGTGGTCCGTCCACGGTCCCGTGCGCGCCGTCGGGCCCGGATACCCGGCCGGTGCTCGCGCCGGGGCTAGGGTGCACTTCCGACGAACCGTCACGAAAGGATCTCCCGTGGGCTCTCGCCTCAACCCCTACATCAGCTTCGCCGGTGACGCCAGGCAGGCCTTGACCTTCTACCAGGAGGTCTTCGGCGGTGAACTGGCGATCCACGAGTTCGGTTCCTTCGGTTCCGAGGCGCCTCCCGGATTCGCGGACAAGGTCATGCACGGCGCGCTGGAGGCCCCCAACGGCTTCGCGCTCATGGGCGCCGACGTCCCGCCGGGGATGGAGCGCCGGGAGGGCAACAACTTCGCCGTGAGTCTGAGCGGCGAGGACGCCGGGGAGCTGAGCGGCTACTGGGCCAAGCTGTCCGCCGGGGGCGAGGTGTCCGTCCCGCTGGAGAAGCAGATGTGGGGAGACACCTTCGGCATGTGCACGGACCGGTTCGGCGTCCAGTGGATGGTCAACATCGCGGGAACGCCGTCGGCCTGACGGATCCGGCCCCGCGGAAGCCGCCCGGCACGAACCGCAAGGCCGCGCCGGGCGGCGGGCCGCCTCCTCTACGCCGGGTCCCTCGGGTTGTCGGACGCGACCAGGCCTGCGGCGTACGAGGGGTCACCGCCCGCCCTCTCCAGCAGCCCCTCCACGCTGTAGCAGGACGCCCCTGTCGAGGCGCCGAGGCCGAGAAGGGTGCCGGGGGCGAAGCGCTCCATGTACACCGAGGCGTCCAGGTCGGGGCGGATCTCGTCCAGCGCGCGGAGCAGTTCCCGGGCGAAGGCGTCCAGCCGGGCCTTCCGCACGGGGTCGCAGGCGTCGAGGGCGGCGGTGACGCCGACGTCGTCGGGGTCGTACTCCAGCAGAGTCGGCATCAGCTCGGGGGCGCCCATGATCTGCGCCGCCGCGAAGGTCAGGGTCCGCGCGCCCTCGGGGTCCGCCAGCAGGTGCGCCAGCAGCGGGACGGCGCGCGGGTCGCGTCGCCGGGCGAGGCCGCGGATGCCTTCCTCACGGACTTCCGCGCTTTCGTCGGTCGTCCTCTCCCAGAGCGCGTCCCGGATCGCGGGGCTGTCGGCGTCGGCCTGGAAGCCCAGCGTGAAGGTCGCCTCGTCGCGGACCTGCGGATCCCGGTCGCGGGTCAGCGCGATGAGAGCACGGATGCCCGGTCCGTCCGGCGTGCCGGTGACGGCCCCGGCGAAGGAACCGGCCACACTCCGGCGGGCTCCGTCGTCGGGGTGCCCGGCCGCTTCGGCCACGTCGTCCGTCTCCATCCGGGCATTCTGGCGCACGACCCGCGAATGGCGCTCGGCAGTTTTCACCGTCAGCCCGTTCCGACGCGTCCGTCAGCCGGAACGGGCTCAGGCCGTGGAGCCGGGGCCGGGCGGGATGTGGACCGTCATGATCAGGTGACAGGTCCCGACGCCCGAACCGCGGTAGGTGTGGGGGGCGTCGGCGTCGAACGTGGCCGTCCGGCCGGCTTCCACCGTGTGTTCCGTGCCGTCGACGACGAGAACCATCCGCCCCGCGGTGACACTGACGGTCTCCACGACACCAGCCTGATGCGGATGACTCGGGTACTCCTCGCCCGGCTCCAGGGTCCAGCGCCAGACCTCGACCGGGGCCGGCCCCGCGGTGGTCAGCATGAGCCGCGCCTCCCCGCCCTTCTCCCCCACCCACAAAGGCGTGACCGCATCGGCGGCCACCACCCGGACCCGCCCTTCGGCCGGTCCCTCCATCAGCGCGGACACCGAGACGCCCAGGGTGTCGGCGAGACGGACCAGCGTGGCGAAGTTGGGGTTCCCCTGGGCCTTCTCCAGCCCGACCAGGGCGCCCTTGCTGACCTTGGCGCGGCGGCCGAGCTCGTCCAGGGACAGCCCCGCGCGGGTACGGGCGGCCCTGACGTTGTGCGCGAGCGTCCGCAGCGCCGCTTCGGTCTCGGCCATCGCTCTCCCCTCCCCACGGGGTCATTGCACTGAACCTCACGGTCGTTCGGTTGACGACCTACGGTCGGTGCGTTGTACGGTGCAGTCGTTCCATTGATAGTAAGGGATGTACCCGTGATAGCTCTGCTGCTGGCCCTGGGCAGCTCCCTCGCCTACGGTTGCGCCGACTTCCTCGGCGGCCTGGGCGCCCGCAAGGCCCACGTCCTGCGTACGGTGATGATCGCCGCGCCCGCTTCGTTCGCCGTCGAGCTGCTGCTGTGGCCCTTCCTCGGCGCCTCCTTCGCCCCGGCGACCCTCGCGTGGGGCGCGGCGTCCGGGGTCGCGTCCGCCGCCGCGTTCGCCCTGCTGTACCGCACGCTCGCGATCGGTCCGATGAACGTCCTCTCGCCCGTGACGGCACTGGTCTCGGCCGTGCTGCCGGTCGGCGTCGCCCTGATGGAGGGGGAGCGGCCGGGCCCGGCCGGGCTGATCGGTCTGCCGCTGGCACTGGCGGCGGTGGTCCTGGTCAGCGCCGGAGGGGGCGCCGGTACCGCGCGCCCGTCGCGCACCGCGCTGCTGACGGCCTTCGGCGCCGGGGCGGCCATCGCCCTCCAGCTGGTCTTTCTGCACCAGGCTCCGGCGGGCAGCGGCGTCGGACCGCTGATCGTCGGACGGGCCGTGTCCACCGCCGTCACCCTCGCCGCGGCGGGGGTGATGTACCGCAGACTGGGTCCGGAGAGGCCCGCGTACGCGATGTCGGCGACGGCCGGAGTGCTGGACTCGGTGGCCAATCTGCTGTTCCTGTGCGCCGTCCGCGGTGGTGACCTCGCGGTCGTCGCCGTGATCACCGCCCTGTATCCGGCCGGCACGGTGATGCTGGCCCGTGGGGTGCTGGCGGAGCGGATCCACCGCGGGCAGCTGATCGGACTGGGTACCGCCGCTGTGGCCGTGAGCCTCCTCGCCCTCACCTGACCCCGCGCACCCGTACGCCCCTTCCCCCGCCTCCCGCACACAGGCCCCCACTCCCCCTCCAACCCCCTCGCCCTCGCCCTCGCCCTCGCCCTCGCCCTCGCCCTCGCCCTCGCCCTCGCCCGGAAGGATCGATCCCCATGTTCATCCAGCCCTGGGACGCCGCTCTCGACGACTCCGAATGGCGGACCTGGATCGCGGACGGCCACGACTTCGGCCTGCTCAGCGTCAACGGCCCGCCCGGACAGCCGCCCGCCGTCGTGCCCACCCACTTCACCGTCGACGGCACCCGCCTGCTGATCCACCTCGCCCGCCCCAACCCCGTCTGGACCGCGATCGAGACCGACCCGCACGTCACGTTCACCGTCATCGGCGACTACGCGTTCATCCCGGGCCCCTGGCGCGCCAAGCCCGGCGTCCCGTCCACGGACGGCGTGCCGACCAGCTACTACGCGGCCGTCCAGTTCACCTGCACGGCGACCGTCATCGACGAGCCCGAGGCGAAGGCGGAACTGCTGCGCCGCCAGCTGGCCCACTTCCAGCCGGAGGGCGACCACGCCCCCGTGGAGACCGACGAGCTCCCGTACGGGCGGATGCTGCCCGGCATCCGCGGCCTGCGCCTGGACGTCACCGACGTCCGCGCGAAGTTCAAGTACGACGATCACAAGCCCGTCGAACAGCGGGCCGACACCGCCCGCCGGCTCACCGAGCGCGGCACGGGCCTCGACACACCCACCGCGGCCCAGCAGTTGCGCCGCCTGGACCGCGTCGGCCCCTGGAAACCCTGACCTCCGCCGTCCCCCGCCACCGGCGCTCCCCCTCGACCGCCCCCTCCCCGGAAACGGACCTCGGATGACCACCTTCCGCATCACCCCGGCCGTCGCCGCCGCGTTCCCCGACGCCCTCGTCGTGGTCGTCACCGCCACCGGCCTGCGCGGCCACGAACCCTGGCCGGCCACCGTCACCGCGCTGGACGACCTGGAACAGCGGCTCACCGAAGCGACCTGGCTGCCCGCCGACGAGACCGATCCGCGCATCGAGGCATGGCACACCGCGTACCGCGCCTTCGGCACCAACCCGCGCCGGATCCGACCCAGCGTCGACGCCCTCGGCCGTCGCCTCACCAAGAAGGGCACCCTGCCGCGGATCAACCCGGCCGTGGACTCGTACAACGCCGTGTCGGTCCGCCACGGTCTGCCCGCGGGCGCCTTCGACCTGGACCACGTGACCGGTGACGTCGAGATCCGTCACGCCGACGGCGGTGAGACCTTCACGCCGCTCGGCGAACCCGGCACCGTCGAGAACCCCCGCCCCGGTGAGGTCGTCTACGCGGACACCACGGACGTCCTCACCCGGCACTGGAACCACCGCGACGCCCATCGCACCCGCGTCACCCGGGAGTCCACCCGTGTCGCCTTCATCCTCGAAACCGTCCAGGCCACCCGCGACGCCCGGCTCCTCAGGACCGCGGCCGACGAACTGCGCGAACTGCTCGACCCGCACGCGGACCACACGACGGTGGACTATCTCGGTCCAGGTGCCGACGCCGACGCCTGAAACGGACCCCCGTCGCCCTCAGCCGGACCCGCTTCGGGTCACAGGGCCGGTTCGGGCAGCTCTCCGGGCTTGACCACGACGACCTCGACACGGGTGCACCCGACCGCTTCCAGCGCACGCCGGCGCCGCGTGGCGGAACGCTTGTCGTAGCGTCCGGCGGAAGCCTGGGGCG
The DNA here is from genome assembly GCF_042725875.1 of Streptomyces sp. NPDC127038. Classification (NCBI taxonomy): domain Bacteria; kingdom Bacillati; phylum Actinomycetota; class Actinomycetes; order Kitasatosporales; family Streptomycetaceae; genus Streptomyces; species Streptomyces sp. NPDC127038. Next base: position 24,344 of record NZ_JBHXDQ010000049.1, read on the forward strand.
CACCGTCCGGGTCCGTCCACGTCAGGCTGTAGCGGCGTTTCGCGGTCGACATGAAGCCGTCCTCTCTGGCGCCGGCGCGGTGCGCGTTCCGCCCCGGCCGGTTTCATGGTCCATACGATGCAGCAGCTTCACATGCTCCGGTCCGGACCGGAAGGACCAAAAGGTGTGGCGGAGGTCATCGCTTGAAAACGGGAGCAGGCGGCCGCTTCCGGGCAGGGGGCCGCGCTCCGGCGTACGCCGACGGGCCTCCGCGGACCGCACCACCTCCACCCGCAAGGCGGGTTTCGGCGTGGACACCGCCCGGGACGTGGGGGCGCCGCCGGTGCTCGGAACGGCTCGCGTCAGTTCTCGCCGCCGCCGGACTTCCGTTCGGCGGCCAAGGTCCTGACGGTGTCGCGCAGTTCGTCCGGCGTGAAGCCGAGGCAGCGCAGCACCCGCCCGGCCGTGCTCTCCTCGGCGTGGATGAGACCCAGCAGCATGTGCTCGGTGCCGACCCAGTCGTGACCGAGGCCGGCCGAGGCGCGGTGGGCCTGCTCGATGGCCTCCTTGCTCTCCGGGCGGAAGGGGATATGACCTCGTAGCGCCTTCGCCCCCGCCGGCGGCATGGCGGCCTCGACCGCCTCGCGGACGCTCCGCTCCGACCCGCCCTTCGCCGTCAGCACCTCGTGGGCCAGCCCCTGCGGTTCGCCGAGCAGGCCGAGCAGGAGGTGTCCGGTGCCGATGAAGTCGTGCTTGTGCGTCCGCGCGGATTCCTGTGCCAGCACGATGCTGTGCCGGTTCAGATGGGTGAAGCGCTCGAACGCGGCGGGCGCGTGGCGCTGCTGGGCCGCCTGCTTGGAGACCCCGATGGCGTCGCCGATCTGGGTCCAGGACGCGCCGGTCCGCTTGGCGTTGCTGACGTAGTGGTCGATGAGCTGGTCACCGAGATCGGACAGCGTCTGCGCGCGAAGCCGCGCCTCGCTGATGCGTGCCAGTTCGTCTGCTTCGGGAAGCTCCTCGTCGAGACGGGCGATCAGGTCGGCGAGGCTGATGTCGAGTGGACTCATGCGTCAATCTTAAGTTGACGACCGAGGAGCGTCAACTTGTAATTGACGATTTCTTCCCGGGTGCGGCTCCGGCCGCGACCCGCTCGGTCATCCCCGGCTGGGAAGCGTCCGAGGCAGTCCGAACCACGGGAGCACGCTGTTGTCGAAGCGGGTCAGTGCGGAGATGCGGCTGTCGGTGAGGGTGAGGACGTAGAGGCCGACTCCGTGGCTGATGCCGCTGGGGCCGCGCAGGTAGGCGCCGAAGGCCGGCTGGGCATTGGCGCGGGACGGGACCAGGTCGAACCTGCGCCCGGCGTCGAACAGGCCCGCGCAGAAGCGGGCCACGACGTCCCGGCCCTGGTACTCGAAGGGCATCGGCGGCATCGACATGAAGACGTCGTCGGTCAGCAGCGCCACCAGCGCGTCGACATCGGCGGCCTCCCACGCACGGACGAACCTGCCCACGATCGCGTCCTCCGCGGGTGAGCCCGCTACCGGCGGCCCGGGTTCACCGGCGCCGGCCCCGGACCGGTGGCGCCGCAGACCGGCGCGCGCCCGCTTCAGGGCGCTGTCGACCGAGTCGACGGTGGAGTCCAGCATGCCCGCCGCCTCACTCGCCCTGAACCCTAGGACGTCACGCAGGACGAGGACAGCGAGCTGGCGCGGCGGCAGCGCCTGGAGCGCGGTCACGAAGGCCAGCGAAACGGATTCGGCCTGTTCGTAGCGGGCCTCCGGGCCGAGCGGAACGTCAGCCGCGTCCTCCAGGAGGTCACCGGGCAACGGCTGAAGCCATACGATCTCGCCGAGCCGGGTCGGCTCGGGCGGTTCGACCCCTGGCACGTCCCACTCCTTGGCCGGGCGCCGGGCGGCCGCACGGCGTGCGTCGAGACAGCGATGGGTGGCGATCCGGTAGAGCCAGGTGCGCAGCGAGGCGCGTCCCTCGAAGCCACCGAGGCTCTGCCAGGCGGACAACAAGGTGTTCTGCAGAGCGTCCTCCGCGTCCTCGAACGATCCGAGCATGCGGTAGCAGTGCACCTTCAGCTCCCTGAGGTGCGGCTCGGTCAGCTCCCGGAACGCGTCACCGTCCCCGGCACGCGCTCTGTCGATCAGGTCGGCTGCCGCCATCGTCACCGTCTCCCTCTGTCCGCCGTTCGCCGCGTTTCCATCCTGTACAGGCGCCGCCCGGAAGGAGAACCGGGCGCTCTCCGCGCGCCCGGTTTCCGTGACTCGGGGCGCCTGTACCCGTGTGACCGGCGAAGGACGCCGGTGCGAGGAGGGATCGGTCATGGGAAAGATCGTGATGAGCGGACCGCAGAACGTGTCGCTGGACGGTGTGGTCCAGGACCCGGACGGCGAGGAGGGCTTCGAGCGGGGCGGCTGGTTCACCCGGTTCGGGGGCGCCGATCTGGCCGAGTGGAGCAGGATCGCGCTCGACGAGGCGCTGCGCGCCGAGGCCTGGCTGCTGGGACGCAGGAGCTACGAGTTCTTCGGCACCCGGTGGCAGCCCCGCACCGGCGACCTCGCGGACCGGCTGAACAGCCTGCCCAAGTACGTCGTGTCCTCGTCCCTCGAAGAACCCGGCTGGACCAATTCGACGGTCCTCCGGGGTGACCCGGTCACCGAGGTCTCGAAGCTGAAGCGGGAACTGGACGGAGAGATCGTCGTGCCCGCCAGTCATCGGCTCGGCCGTACGCTGATCGAGCACGACCTCGTCGACGAGGTGCGGCTGGTGGTGTTCCCGGTCGTGCTCGGGACCGGCGAGCGGTTCTTCGACGAGACCTGCGGCGGGAAGCCGCTGCGCCTGGTGGAGTCCAGGACCATCGGTGAGAGTCTGGCCTTCCTCACCTACGCGTTCGTCCACTGAGTTCGGCCCGGACATCAGTCCCGCGGAGCTTCGGGTATCTGGGCGGGGCCGTGGCGGTCGAGGGCGTCCTCCAGTTCGGCACGCACGTCGTGAGGGATCTCGCCGTCGCGTCCCCAGACCAGAATCAGCTCGGCGACGTTGCGGAGCTTGATGTTGGTGTGCTGGGAGACGTCCTTCAGCACGGCCCAGCCCTGGTCCGGGGACACCCGGCCGAGCGCGACGACCATCCCGATGGCCTGGTCCACGACCGCGTGGGACGTGACGGCCTCCTTGAGCTGCTGCACCTCCGCCTCCAGCTCGAAGACACGGTCGCCGTCGTCGTTCGATCCGCTGGATCCCGGTCCCATGCGTCCATCCTCCTCCGGTGCCACGGACCCTTCGCCACGAGCTCGCCCCGACAAGGACATTTCTGCTGAACCGGCCCTTAAAATGGCCTCGTTGACTGCTACCCGCCTGCCCGCGTCTCAGCTCCGCATTCCGCCGTCCGATCGCGTTCCGCCGTCCGACCGCACTTTCCACGATCAAGGAGCACAGGATGCAGGATCGGCCCGACGACGTCCCCACGCAGACCTCGGCCCAGCCGCCGGCTCCCGCCGGCCCCACGGTTCCCCCCGCCCCGGCACCGAACCCGTTCCCGACTCAGGCCTCCGCCTCGACCGCGACCTCGTCGGCCGGCTACGGGCCACCTCCCGGCTATGTCCCCGGCCAGCCGTATCCGTACGGGCAGGCGCCGGGATTTCCCCCACACTCCGGCGGAAAAGGCAACGCGGGACGGGCGGTGCTGTGGGCGACGGTCGGCGCCGTGGCCGCCTCCGCGTTATGGGCCGGAGGAATCCTCGTCCTCGGCCCGTTGGGCGGCAGACCCGATCTCGCCGGGTATCAGGCCAAGGCCAACCTCTGTCCCTCGGTCGACTACACGGCCCTGAGGACCGAGTACACCGTGGAGGACACCGCGCCCACGCACAACTCGCTCAAGGACAAGGCGCTCGACCAGAGCTACTGCAGCATCTCCCTGAAGACGTCGGCCAGTTCCTCGTACGCCGACGCGTATCTCTCGGTGGAGATGGACCTGCACAGGACGACCGACCCGTCCCCCGAATTCACGGCGGTGTGGTCCGCGTACGACCAGCGGTACGAGGGGTACGACGTGGAGAAGGTGTCCGGACTCGGCGACGAGGCCTACCTCGTGAGCGAGGACACCACGTCCGGTACGGGAACCAGCGGCAGCCGGGCGGTGACGCTCGCGGTGCGCGACGGCTGGACGACGTACCAGATGAGCTGGAGCACCTACTCGTCCTCGTACGCCACGACCACCCCGCCCGAGATCAGCGAGGTGTCGCGCTGGGTGAAGACCGACACCCGGTCGACCTTGGAGAACCTCCGGTCCGGCTGACCGCAGGACGGTGAACCCGCCCCCGGACTCGGGGATCAGAGGCTCTGCCATTCCCGTGCCGCCCGGGCCAGGTGTTCCCACACGGCCGCGACGGCCGAGCTCGCCGGTGTGTCACGGCGCGACGCCAGATACAGGGTGTTCAGCGGCTCGACCACCGGCCGGTGCATCCGGACCACCTCACCCGCGGCCAGTGCGGGAGCCGCGAGATAGCGGGGCAGTACGGAGATGCCCATGCCCGCCGCCACCGCGGCCAGCACGGCACGCAGGTCCGGTACGACGACGGCGACCTGGTTGGGCGGCCGTCGCCCGAACTCGCTGCGCCAGTAACGCCTGAGGATCGGGAGGTCGGTCGCGTAGGCCACCAGGGGCATGTGGGACAGCGCGGCAACGGGGTCGGCGGCCAGCCGCTCACGGTCCACGGCGTGCGCCAGCGCCGGCGGCCCCACCAGCAGGAACTCCTCGTCCACCAGCGGCGTCACCGACAGCTCGTCCTGCTGGGGGCGGACGGCGGAGACCACGAGGTCGAGCCGTGCCGCCGTGAGCGCGTCGAGCAGTTCCCCGGCCAGGCCCAGCGTCACCCGGATCCGGAGTCCCCGGGCCGAGAGCGGCGCCAGCGCGGGCAGCACCTGGAGGGACATCAGCTCGGCCGCTCCCCCGATGTGGACCGTGCCCTGGAGCATGGGTTCCTCGTCCGACGGAGCCAATGCGGTACGCAGCCCGTCGACATGCAGGCCGACACGGGCGGCCAGTGCCACCGCCCGTGGTGTGGGCCGGGCACCTCTGCTCGACCGGACGAACAGCGGCTCGCCCAGCTGTTCCTCGAGCCGGGCCAGTTGCCCGGTGACCGCCGGCTGGCTCACACCCAGCCGCGCGGCCGCCGCCGACAGCGAACCGGTGCGGTAGATCTCCAGGAACGTCGCCAGCAGGTCCAGGCCGGGCAAGGACACCTCCATCCATCACAGAGCTTATGGATTGCTCCGATCGTTCTCATTCTAGTGATGGCCTCACCGGTACGCGCGTGATCGCCGGACGTACGGCACCCCGTGCACATCCCCGCCGAACGGGCCACCCCTTCTCCATAACCCTTCTTATGGCGCGGCAGAGGTGGCAGGGCATTTCCGTGATGAATCCTGGGGTTGTTCCGAGCACGGCGGTACCGCGGTCCGCAGTCCCCGGCCGGCAGCCGCGGGCACCGATTTCCCCAGTCGTCCTACCGATGAGAGCAGGCATTCCGATGTCGAAGATCCTGATGATCGTCTCCGCCGCCGACCAGCTGGTCCTGGCCGACGGATCCACCCACCCGACCGGCTTCTGGGCGGAGGAGGTCGCCGCCTCCCACAAGGTGCTGCGCGCCGCGGGCGCCCAGGTGGACTTCGCGACCCCCGGCGCCGTCCGGCCGACGGTCGACGCGCTCAGCCTCGACGCGCGCGGCGGTGTCTCCGAGACCGACGCCGAGGAGTTCCGCGCCTACCTGGACGGCATCGCGGACGAACTCGCCGCCCCGCTGTCCCTGGCGGACGTGCGGCTGAGCGACTACGACGCGCTCTACCTGCCGGGTGGTCACGCGCCGATGGCCGACCTCGCCGAGGACCCGGCGCTCGGCCGCCTGCTGAACGAGGCCGACGCCGAGGGCACCGTCGTCGCCGCGCTGTGCCACGGCGTCGCCGCACTCCTCAGCGCCACGGCCCCGGACGGCACCTTCACGTTCGCGGGCCGCGCCCTCACGGCCTTCGCCGACGAGGAGGAGCGCCAGGGAGGTCTGGGCGACAACACCCCGTTCTTCCTGGAGAGCGTGCTGCGCGAGCGCGGTGCGGTGGTCGAGACGGGTGCGCCGTGGAGCAGCACGGTCGTCGTGGACGGCAATCTGGTCACCGGGCAGAACCCCCAGTCCAGCACCGCCACGGCCGAGGCCACCCTGAAGACCCTGGCCGCCCGCTGAGCCGTACGGGCCACTGACGACGAGTCGGCGGAGCCGCGGGGGTGTGCACCACCTCCACGGCTCCGCCGATTCGCCGTCGATGGCGTGAGGTTCGGTGCGTCGGTACCCGGACGTCAGGATCCCGTTCGTTCGAGCGGGGCGACCGGTTCCCACAAAGTCGGCAGGAGTACCGTCCGGTCGTCGCGCCTTCCCTGTTCGAACACGAAGTCCATGGCCGGCACCACATCGTCCATCAGGAGCGGCTGTGCCTGGAGCGGGCCGTCCAGCAGGGGCGTCATGAAATCGTCCCAGTGGATCGGGAAGACCGTCCTCGCGCCGGTGGCCCGCACCACTTCGTGCCAATAGGCCGTTCGGAACCGCTCGTCCTGCTTTCCCAGCATCCCGATCCCGAGATAGACGGCGTCGGCGGAGTGGGCGGCGAGCTTCTCGGGGATGAAGTTCGCGCTGGCCTGCACCAGGATGGTGCCGCTCACGTGCCTGACGAGGAGCGTGTAGCAGGTTCCGGTCCGCCACGCCCCGTACGGAGCGGGAGGGACCACGGGCTGCTCGATCTCTCCGGGTACGAGGTCTCCCGGACAATGGACGCTCTCCACGAACGTGATCTCAAGGTCCCCGAACGTCATCGACTCACCGTCGTGGACCGTGCGCAGCAGGTTCTCCGGCAGACCGTAGCCTCGGCCGATGTTCGCCGTCGATCGGGAACCGATCAGCGGTGCCTGGAACTTCGCGGCGATGACCGGGGAGTCGAAGGCATGGTCGTAGTGCGAGTGCACGCAGATGACGGCATCCAGGGAAGTGACGCCCGCACGGTGCAGACAGGCGTCGATGACGGCCGGGTCCGGGGCGATGGGCCCGGCGAGCACCTCTTCCAGGGACGGCCGGGAGAAGAAGCCGTCGATCATCACCGAGGTATCGCCGGCTCGTATCAGCATGCTGGAGGTTCCGAAGAAGGCCACGGTCGGCTCGTTCGGCTCCGGGGTCGTCCAACGCCCGTTCGCTCTGGGGTAGGCGCTGAGGGACGGTCGCTGAGACGCTGCGGTCACGTCAGGGGCCGTCACTGGAAGATGTCCGGGTGGTCGGTGCTGATCCGCTCCCAGATGGGCTGGAACTGGAACCAGCCGGCCAGCTCACCGCCGACCTGCCCGCGGGTCACCTCCGCCTCGGAATGCCGGATCTGTAGGGGCTTGGTGCCCAGTCCTGCCGCGGCAGCGTAGGCCGTCAACTGGGACTGGGCCGTTCGCTCCAGCGTCAGGAACCACCACGCGGCACTGTCCACGGACCGGCCCACGGTCAGCATGCCGTGGTTGCGCAGAATCACTGCCTTGTGCTGTCCCAGTGCGCGGCCGATCCGCTTGCCTTCCTCGGGGTCGACCACGACGCCGGTGTAGTCGTCGAAGACGCCGACGTCCTCGTAGAACGCGCAGGCGTCCTGCGTCAGCGGTTCGATGGTCATCTCCAGCGAGGAGAGCGTCTTGCCCATCGGACCGTGGGCGTGCGCGGCGGCCAGCACGTCCGGGCGGGCGGCATGGACCGCGCAGTGGATCGCGACCGCGGCGCCGTTGACGGCCCGTTCGCCCTCGACGACCTCTCCCGCCTCGTCCACCCGTACCAGGTCACTGCTCTTGATCATGCTGAAGTGCATGCCGAAGGGGTTCACCCAGAAGGTGTCCGGTTCTTCGGGGTCGCGGACGGTGATGTGCCCGGCCACGCCCTCGTCGAGCCCTGCCTTGCTGAACATGCGGAACGCCGCGGCGAGTTTGGCCTTGCGGTGCGCCCGTTCCTGTTGGGGCGTCTCGAAGACCGGCGGTGTGGCGACCTTCAGGTGCCTGCCGGCGACGAGGTCCATGTTCCGCTCCTGCGTGCTGCTCACGGGATCTCCTCGGTGGAAGGGGAAGGAGGGGGTGCGCCTGTCCGGACGTCAGGCGAGGATCTGGCTGATTGCCTTGCGGAGGTCACCGGCGTCGGCCGGTCCGCTCGGGCTGCGCCAGGCGATGTATCCGTCCGGGCGGACGAGGACCGCGCCGTCGTCGTGCAGGCCGTAGGCCCGTACGAAGCCGCCGTGGTCGGTCAGGCCCGCGGCACCGATGCGGTAGCAGTCGATGGCGGTTCCGAAATGGCCGGCCGCTTCCGCAGCGGCGGTGCACCACGCCTGGCCGGCGGGGGCCGCGAGCAGGGTGAACGAGGTGCCGATGAGGTCGAGGGTGGAGAGCTCGGCATCGCCTCTGTTGAGCGGAACGTGCGGTGCACGGCAACCGGGAGTCGCGGTCTGGACGTAGTCGGCATAGGGGTCGGCGACTTCAGGCACCTGGGTGCCGTCGGCAACGACCGCCGTGGAGGCGTAGGCCGCGCCGAACTCGACGCCCAGATGGTTGCCGTAGCGGCGGGAGACCGTGACGACCTCCTCCGTGCTCAGGCCGCTGTCACCGCCGCCGGCGGCAGCCGCGAAGATGCGCTGGACATTGACGGAATTCTCCAGCGACTGGCTGGTGATGCGCCGGGAAACCTCACGGCGCTCCGTGTCGTAGGTCTCGACCAGGGGCCATTCCGCCTGTCCTCGCACGTAGTGGGCCAGCTTCCACATGGCGTTGTGCATGCCTTGAAGGCCCGTGTTGACGCCCAGCCCTCCGGTCGGGGGGAACTGGTGAGCGGCATCCCCGCACAGCAGCACACGACCCTGGACGAGACGTTCGGCAACGGTCGCGTTGAGCTTCCACAGCCCGAGCGAGATGATGTCCGGCTCCAGGTCGTCGACGCCGACGGCGGCGCGGATCCACTCGCGGGCGCGGCTGTGGGTGAAGGTGTCGAGGGACCACTCCTCGGACTTGACGGTGATCTGGCAGAGCCAGCGCCCGGCGGCGTCGAGCGGTTGCAGCACTCCCGTCGCGTTCTCGTTGGAGACGAACAGGAGGACGCCTTTGCGGTCCCCGATGTGCCGTTCGATGTCGGCACGGAAGTAGCAGTTGACGATGTGATGCAGGTTCTTCGGGCCCTCGAGCCGGATCCCGAGCTGTTCCCGAAGTGGGCTTGCCGCACCGTCGGCCGCAATGAGTGCGACGCCGGTGAGGGTCTCCCGTGCCTGGGTCGCACGGTCCACCACGCGCAGTGCGACCTCGGTGTCGGAGGGGTCCGCCCCCTTGAGCAACTCGATGGCCTCGGTGCCGAAGCGGATGTCGACCAGTCCCGTCGCACGGGCGGCGTCCAGCAGGATCTCCTCGATGAGTTCCTGGGAGGACATCACGGGCTTCGCCGGGCTGATCCCTGGGCCAGGGCCTTCGAATCCCTTCGACTCGATCATGCCGAACTGCTCTCCCGTCACGGAGTGCAGGAAGCGGATCGGGCTCTTCCATCCATCGGGCGTGTCGATGCCCCTGAGCCGCCGATAGACGGCGTCACCCCAGCCCTTCGCGATCTCCATCGTGCGCGTGTTGAAGTTGCGTGTCTTCGGGTGCCGCGAAGTCGTCTCGTGCTTTTCGACCAGCACGGTGCGAACCCCGAAGCGCGCCAGTTCCAGCGCGGACGCGAGACCGACGGGCCCGCCGCCGACGACGATGACCTGCAACGCATTACGTTCAGTCATGCGATCCGCCTTTGAGAGGATGAGGGCCGGGAGACCCTCGGCATGCCGGAGGAAATCCACCCTCGCCTTAATGGAACATTTGTAACCGTAGGGAGGTGCGTCGCGTGGCGTCAAGAGGTGTGCGGCACGTCGGTGCGGATCAGGAAGGCCCGGTGGGCGCTCCCCGCATGCGCCCCGGCGGACGGAGCAGGGTGGTCACCGACCGGGTGCTGAGCGCCACGGCCGAACTCCTCGCCGCGGAGGGCTACGCCGCCCTCAACTTCCAGGACATCGCGAAGACCGCGGGCGTCAGCCGCACGACCATGTACCGGAGATGGCCGAACTGCGCCGCTCTCGCACTGGACGCCATCACAGCGGCCGTGACCGAGCGGATTCATGTTCCCGACACCGGAAGCCTCGCCACCGATCTGGCCGGACTGCTGCGCCAGATCGCCGACTTCATCACGTCCCCGCTCGGCACCGCGGCCCTGGCGGCCGGGCTCGAGATGGAATCGGCGGAAGGGCCTTCCGCCCGCACCACGTTCTGGACCCGCCGACTCGGCGAAGTGGCACCGATCTTCGAGCGCGCGCGGGCTCGTGGCGAGGTGTCCGACGGTTTCGACACCGAGGCGGCACTCGCCATGGCCGCCGGCGCCGTCTACTACCGCCTCCAGGTGACGGGCGGCGAGGTCGACGCACAGTGGATCGACCGCGTCGTGGGAATGCTCGATACGGGCCGATCACCCGCGTGACCCACAGGCCACACGCCTACGGGCAGCCCTTGGACGCATCGACGAACACCGCCGGCCCGGGCCACTCCTGAGCGGGACCGGTAATGCCCTGCGCGGCCCGCGGGTGCAGACTCTGCGCCGCCCGTTCAGACGGCCCGTCCGGCCCGGGGCGCGGACCGGTCGGACGTCACAACCCTCAGCGGCCGCTCACATCGGGCCACTCCCGCCGGTCGACGTCGAAGCCCGCGAGCATCAGGGCGAGCCAGCGTGCACGCGTCGAGGGGGCCGCGTCGACGGGAGCGGAGTGCAGCAGCAGGTAGACGTCGTCGACGGTGACGTCCGGATGCATGTCTCCGTCGCGCTGAGCCCGATCCACCAGACGCCGGCCCGCGGCGGCGGCGCGCTGCAACTGGTCGGCGCTGAATCTGCGGTCCTCGCTCAGGCGGTTCGCCGCGAGACGGAGTGCGTGATCCTCGGCGGCGGCGCTCACGTAGGCGGCCGCGAGCGCGCGGAACTCCTCCATCGCCGAGGTCCGCCCCTCCTCGACCCGCACCCACGCCGCCTCGGTGATGACCGCCAGACGTTCCAGGCCCCCCTCCAGCGCGGCGCTGATCAGGGCGGACTTGCTCGGGAAGTGGCGGTACAGGGTGCCGGCGGCCACACCGGCAGCCTCGGCGATCGCGTCGGTGGGCACATCAGCCCCGTGCAGGGTGATCAGCTCACGGGCGCTGTCCAGGATCTTGGCCCGGTTGCGCGCCGCGTCCGCCCGCAGCGTCCGATCCTGAGCCATCGCCTCACCTCTCTGTTCCGTCGGCCCCACTCTAGTCGCGATCCACCCGGGATTTGCCAAAACATGAGCGCGCGCTCACTATAGAAAATGAGCCAGCGCTCACCTTATGAGCGCCTCATCTGCCCGAGCACTTCTCGAAGCGAGGACCCATGCACATCACCCTTCTCGGCGCGACCGGCCCCACCGGACAGCAGGTCCTCACGCAGGCTCTGGAGAGCGGCCACACCATCACGGTTCTGGTCCGCGACCCCTCCCGCCTGCCCCAGCGCGACGACAGCCGCGTCACGGTGATCACCGGCGACGCCACCGTCGCCGGCGACGTCACGCGTGCCGTGGGACGCGGCCCCGTCATCTCCGCGCTCGGTCCGGGCAAGGACTTCAAGTCCACCCTGGCCACCCGCGCCGTCGCGGCCGTCCTTCCCTCGATGGCGGCGAGCGAGGCGAACCGCTTGGTCTGGCTGTCCGCCCTGGGCGCCGGCAGTTCGTCACAGCAGCAGTCCGTCATCCAAGGAGCAGCGTCCAAGATGCTGATGAGCCGGCTGATGGCGGACAAGGGTGTGGCGGACGACGACCTCGCCGCCAGTGACGTGGACTGCACCATCGCCCTGCCGGTGATGCTCACCAACGGACCGCGCACCGGCACCTACAAGACCTTCGACGCCGACACGCATGTCGGCCGGGTCGGCGGCAGGATCAGTCGGGCGGACGTGGCGGACTTCCTGCTCGCCGCGGCGACCGGGGAGCGTCCGGCACAGCGTCGAGTCATCCTGACCCACTAGGGAACTTCGGGCTTCGTAGCCTCCCTGCCGCAGCCGGCGACGCGAGGAACCGCATCGCCGTCAGGAACGACGCACCACCACGGCTCCGCAACCGATCCCCCTTCCCGTAGGGCTTGTCCGACTCCGCGCACATCAAGGACTCCTCTGTGAAAATCCATCACCTGAACTGCGGCACCATGCATCCCCCCGGCACCCACCTGGTGTGTCACGTCCTTCTCATCGAGACCGCGGGCAGCCTGGTACTCGTCGACTCCGGCTATGGACTCAAGGACATCGCCGACCCCAGGCGTCGGGTCGGACCCGCCCGACGCTTCGTCCGGCCCGTCTTCGACGCGGAGGAAACGGCGGCGCGGCAGGTCGAAAAGCTCGGGTTCAAGCGGGCCGACGTCCGTCACATCGTCCTCACGCACTTCGACTCGGACCACATCGGCGGTCTGGCCGACTTCCCCGATGCCCAGGTCCATGTCACTGCCGACGAGGCTCGCGGGGCCGTGCACTCCCCAACCTGGAGAGAGCGCATCCGCTACCAGCGGCCGCAATGGGAGCACGGCGTGAAGCTTGTCGAGCACCGTCCCGACGGTGAGCACTGGCGAGGGTTCGCCGCCGCACGTGAACTCGACGCGATCGCACCCGGCATCGCCCTGATCGCCCTTCCCGGACACACCCGGGGCCACGCCGCCGTCGCCGTCGACACGAGCGACGGGTGGCTGCTTCATACCGGGGACGCCTTCTACCACCGCGGCATCCTCGATCGGCGGCACCAGGTTCCGTACGCCCTGCGAAGCATGGAGACCCTCGTCGCGTTCGACCTCAAGAAAGTGCGCGCCAATCACGCGCGACTCGCTGAGCTGTACCGGCGCGGCGAACCCGACCTGGTCATCGTGAACGCCCACGATCCGGTCCTGTTCGAACAGGTCCGCGCCCGGGGCTGACGTGCCCTCACCGGGCAACTGTCGTCGGCCTCCACCGGCGTCGTTGAGCATCCACGTCGCCTGAAAGCCTCGCCGTCGGTCTCGGCCCGGACCCGGGTGAGACCTCGACCCTTCGCATCGGCTGGTGATCCGTTACGCTGCGGGCCGTCGATCGAAGGAAGACATGTTCAAGCGACTTGCGACAGCCGTGCTGACGGCCGCGCTCATAGCCGGGCTCGGCGCGTGCGGCCGCGATGCCGACGCGCCGGAGAACGGGCCGAACCACACGGCCGGCAGCGGCAACGGCAGCGGGAGCAGTGCCGGACAGTCCCGGCCGGACGCGGCCGCCACCGCCGACGCGAGCGTCTTCGGGCTGCTGGACGCGACGCGTCACCGCGCGGCCGTCACCACCCGGGCCACCCGGCCGCGCACGACGCAGAAGTGCACCACCGTCACGCGGCGGGTCAGGCACTCGACGAGCAGCGGCTCGGGCTCCAAGCGGCGCACCCGCACCTGGTACTCCACCGAGCACTCCAGGACCTGCAAGCGGGTCCGCAGCGGCACCGAGACCTACACGCGGGTCCTGCGGCCGGAGCGGTGGTGCGTCAGCCTCGACGACGCCGGCGGCAACGCGAAGCGGGACGACGTCTGGTACCAGGTCAACCGCACGACCTACGACACGGCCATCGGCACGGACCGGCACGCCCGCCTCCGCTTCACCCCCAAGCACGACGGCTGCTGACCCGCACCCCGGGCCCGCGCCCCGACGTACCGGGCCGCACCACGGCCGGCCGCCCACGCCAGGGTTGCCGGCCCGCGCGACGGCGAACGCGCGGATGCGGGCGGGGGCGCCGGAGTCGTAGTCGGTCTCCCTGTCGCCGCCCCCGGTCCTGCCCCTCAGCCGACGTGCAGGGTCCTGAAGCGATCGAGGTCCGCCGGGTCCCTGTCCGCGACCTGGACCGGTGGCCAGGCCCACTGCCGTACGCCTATGTCCGGCACCCGGGAGAACCGGATCCGCCCGCGCGTCCCCTCGACGTCGACGCCCGGCCATGCCTCGGCGATCCGCGCCCGGTCAGGGCCCTGGGAGCGCAGCACGTCGGCGAGGACCACGCCCGTGTCGTAGCCCTCGAAGGCGACGAAGGACGGCGCTCGGCCCAGCCGTCCGCGCAAGGCCCGCTCGACGCGCGCGCCCAGCGGGCTCAGCCGCTCCGGCAGGTAGCGCAGGAACGGGATCGCGGCCCCGTGTCCGCCCGACTGCCCGGCCCATTCGGTGAATTCGGGCTGCCCGGCCGGAGCGCCGATCATGATCTCGGACAGGCGCTCGTCGCCGCGGACCGCCTTGACGATCGACAGGGCCGGCTCGGGATGGCCGACCAGGAGGAGGAGTGCGGTCGCCCCGTGGGCGACGAGTTCGTCGCAGACGGTCGCGGGGGTGAGCTCGCGCATGTCGAGTTCGACGACGGAACCGCCGTGCGGGGCAAGGCAGTCGCGCAGGATGCCCGCGCCCGACGCCCAGTAGACACTCGGCTGGGCCGCAACGGCGATACGGGTGTGGCCCGCGCCGAGCAGGAAGTCCGCGTAGACCCTCCAGCCGTGGGACTGCGCGGGGGCGAGGCGCGCGACCCAGGGGGTCGGCTGCTCGGTGAGGGCGTCGAGGACCGCCGACGAGCAGAGGAACGGCACGCCGAGGGCGTCGGCCCTGGCGGCGACGGCCCGGGCGACGACGCTGTGGTACTCCCCCGCCAGGGCGGCGACGCCCAGACCTGCCAGTTCGTCCACCGCCGCCGCGGCCCTCCGGGGATCGGCCGCGGTGTCGCGGACCACGAGTTCGAGGGGCGTTCCGGCGATCCCGCCGTCGCGGTTGACCTCGCCGACGGCCAGCTCGAGTCCGGCGAGCAGATGCCGGCCCGCCTCGGCCCAGCCGGGCCTTGGTCAGCGGGACGAGCGCGCCGATGCGGACGGACGTTCCGTCGGTCCGCGGCCCCGCGGACGGCGGCACGGGCGGCGTCGGTGGCGTACTCATGTGTCGGCGTCTCCCATGTGAACCGTGCTGTCTCGCTGATCGGACCTCAGGCCGCCCGCCGGGGGCGCCCGGCCGCGGAACGGTGGGACACCGTCCCGCGGCCGGACCCGGGTCGTGCGAGGAGGGTACTCGGCGTTCCTACTGGTAGGTGACGGTGGTCGGGGTCCGCACGCCGCGGCGCGGGAGCGTGATGGTCAGCACCTTCGCGTCCGCGTCCCAGTGGTACGCCCGCGGGGACACCCGGACGCCGGACGCCGAGACCTCGGCCGGGGCGTGAGCCGCCATCAGGGCGATCGTCCACTGCCGGGTTCGGACCTGACCGGGGAAGGAACCCCTGGCCGCACCGATCGACACGGTGTGACGCTGCCCCTTCTGCGCGTACCGGATCAGCGTGGTGGCGCTCCGGTTCGTGTTCCGGGTCCTTCCGTCGTCCTCGTAGAGGCGGAAGGAGCCCGAACGGCCGGCGGCGATGGTGAGCGTGACGTCGGTCAGCGGATTCCCCGCGGCTCCCCTCACGTCGTGGGTGCGGGTGGCCAGGATGCCGCCCGCCCTGATGAACACCGGCATCGTGTCCAGCCCTGTGGTGATCTGACGGGTGCTCCCCCCGGTGTAGGTCTCGCCGGTGAAGTAGTCGGTCCACTGGCCCGGCGGGAGCCAGACCGAGGTGGTGGCGGAGGTGCCCGGTGTGGTGACGGGTGCGACGAGAACGTCGGAACCGTAGAAGTACTCGCTGTCCGCGGCGGTGTACGCCTCGGGTTCGTCGGGATACTCCAGGTAGGTCGGGCGGACGATGGGCACGCCGGTGCGGTTCGCCTCCTCGGCGATGGTGTAGGTGTAAGGCACCAGGTTCTCGCGGAGGTTGAGGAACTTGTCGGCCGACTGGCGTGCCGCGGTGGGGTATTGCCAGGGCAGCCGGTCGCTGTGGTTGCTGTGCAGCCGGTCGACGGGCTGGAACGCGCCGAACTGGACCCAGCGGGCGTACAGGTCGTCGGGCAGCCGGTGGGTGGTGCGGGTCTGTCCGCCGTCGGTGTACTGCTCCGAACCGGTCAGCCCTGTCGTGTCGTTGTGCCCGCCGATGTCATGGGTGATGGCCGCCATCCCGGTCGCGGCGGACTCGCCCGGGGTGTAGCCGACCTCCAGTTTCAGCGCGCCCCAGGTCGAGGAGGTGTCGCCGGTGAAGTGGACGGTGCTGCGCTTGTCGGCCCACGGTCCCGTGGGCAGTGCCTGCTGGCCGCTGTAGCCGCCCGCCTGCAACGAGCCGTACGCGCGGGAGAGGACGAATCCACGGCCGATGGCCGCCGAACTGGCGGTGGCGTACTGCTGGTTGATCCACGCGTCCGGTGTGACTCCCTGGAGCGAGGACCGGGACGCGTCGCAGCACCAGTCGAGCCACCAGAAGTCGTTGCCCTGCTGGTCCATGGTCCGGTGCAGGTCCATGTACGCCTTGAGCTGGTCGGGGTCGCCGAAGTCGAAGGTGTAGCAGTTGTTCTCGACGGAGGCGCCCGACGCGCAACCGCCCTTCGTCAGCTTGCCTTTGGCCGTGGACTGCGCCTGGGCGAACTGGGGGTCGGAGGCGAGGATGCTCGGGTGCACATTGAGTGTGTTGTGCAGCCCTTGCGCCGCCGACCAGTCGAAGAAGCCCTTGGGATCGGGGAACTTCGCGGGATCCATCTCCCAGCCGCTCCAGGTGTTCACGGCCTTGAAGTCGGTGTCGGTCACCAGGACGTCCAGCGGTGTGCCTTCGGCGCGGAAGGCCGGGAGGATCGTGTTCTCGTAGTCCGCCGCCGTGCGGTCGATGTACTCCGAGTACCAGACCCCGTAGGCCCAGGTGGGCAGCAGCGCGGGCGGGCCGGTCAGGGTGGCCAGATCGCCGAGTCCCCGCTTGTAGTCGTGTCCGTAGCCGAAGACGTAGCCGTCCTGGTAGGGCGCGCCGCCGTGACCGGGGCGCGGGGTGGCCGTGCGGGCCGTGGCGTCGTACACCGCCGACGTCGTGTCGTCGAGGAGGTACCAGCCGTCCCGGTTGAGCAGGCCGGGCGTGGTGGGGACGGAACTCTCGTTGCCGGTCACGCCGTCGAGTCCCCGGCGGTAGCCGCCGAGCGCGAGATGCGGCACGGGCGCGGGCGCGTCGGGGGCGGCCACCGAGAGCGTGTCCGCGTTGACGTGGCAGCTCGCCGCGTCGGGGCACCCGAGGGTGATGTCGTTCGTGCCCGCGTTCAGGGTCACGGGCAGCGAGGCCGTCTGCCAGTCGTCCCAGTCCTTCGTCACGGGGAACGCCATCGTGGCGGTGGCACCGGCCGCCGCCACGGTCGCGGTGCGCTGCTGGTGGAGGCCGTCGCCGCCGACGCCGTCCGCGTAGCGCACCCGGAGTGTGTAGACGCCGTCGGCGGGCACCCCGACCACCCGGGTCGTCAGACTCGATCCCTGGTGCAGGTCGCCGACGAAGCCGCTGCCCGCGTAGCCCTTGTGATCGGTGGCGGCGATCGCCGTGCCGCCGATGCGGCCGGCCTCCGCCTCACAACTCGTCCCGTACGCGCAGTCCGTGATCGCGGTGGTGGAGACGGGCGGGTAGGGGTCGCCCGGCCGGACGAGCGCGACGCTGTCGACGTTCACGTCACCCGAGTCCGAGGCGGTCCGGGTCAGGGCGAGGGTGTGACGGCCCGCGCCGAGCCGGACGCTCGCCGAAGTGACGTTCCAGGTGTCCCAGTTGGCCGTGACCGGCAGGGTCACGGTCTGCTGCGCGCCGCCGTCCACGGCGAGGGTCAGCGTGCGGGTGGTCGTCTGGCCGTCGCCGCCGCGGGAGTTGGCGTAGCGCAGGTCGAACTGGTACGTCCCGGCATCCTTGACATCGATGTCAGCGGCTGCCGAGACGCCGGTTCCCTCGAATCCCGCGGCGAATCCGCTCCCGGTGTGACCGGCGTGGTCCGAGGCGACGGACAGCCCGTCCAGACGCAGGTTCTCGGCCTCGCAGAGCGATCCGAGCGCACAGGTCAGGCGCTGCCAGGGAGCGGCGGTCACGGGGGTTCCGCCCGCGGTCGCCCGCAGCGAGAGGTTCTGGGCGCTGAAAGGTCCTGAGCCGACCTTGTAGCGCAGGCTCATCGCGCTCGTCGTGATGGTGAGCCAGCCGTCGGACGTCGTGGCGGTGTACGCCGCCGGCTCGAACCCGTCGCGGCCGATGGCGTTGAAGGTCGGTGCGTCGGTGAACCGCTGGTCGCCCGCGTATTCCGTACGGATCAGGGTGGGCGAGAGGATCTCGAAGCGGGCGTCCCCCGAGGAGACGGCCGGGATCGCCCGGGCGTGCGCGCCGGCGGCCGGGGACGAGCCGGCTCCGGTCAGGGTCAGGGCGGCGGTGACGGCCAGGACCGCGACGACGCTCGCCTGCCGTCGTACGGATCTCCGCCGTCGCCTCTTCGACGCCGTGGACGTCTTCGGCACAGTCGTCATACGCAACATCCGTTCTGCTCTCAGCAGGGAGCCTCGCCCCCTGTGCCGGTGGAGAACCGGAGTTGCCGTGCCGCTCGCGGGCGGTGTCCGGGCTGCGGCATCCTCCGGCGGTGCGGCGGTGCGGCGGTGCAGGATGCGACGGGTTCTCGGCCCGCGTCCGAGAGATCGGCCCTGGGAATCAGAGCACGACGGCTCTCGCGGTGTCCATACGGCCGACCCCGCCGTTCCGGGTGGCCAGAACGTGTACACAGGCGTTGGCATAAGCGCCCGGGTCAGGGCTCGCGCGGACCCGAGGCGTCGGGGAAGCGCCGCGCACGGGCCCACGCGAGTTGTTCCGCCGCGCTGTTCAGGAGCGTGTCGAGGACGACGGGGTAGGCACTGTGGTTCATCCGCCCGGCCAGGAGCCGGGCGGTGGCCGCGATGTGCGGGTGGGTACCGGCGGGCAGCTCGGCGTACGTGGACCGCCACATCTCCTCGTCCGCCGCGCGGGCCTCGTCCGTCAGCGCCAGGGACCCGGCGTCCAGCGCTGCGAAGGCGAGGGTGAGGTCGATGAACGCGTGGTAGACGACGACCGCGTCCGCGTCCGGGAAGCCCGCGCCGCGCAGGATGCCGAGGATCGTCTCGTCGACCGCGATCTCCCGCGGCCGGCCCGTGACCCGGCTCGCCGTGAGCACGGCCGCCCGGGGATCGGCGAGGTACGAGGCGTGGATCGCCTGGCCGAGCGCCCGCAGGTCCGAGCGCCACTCGCCGGCGGCCGACCAGGTGTCCAGGGCCCGCCCCATCAGCTCCTCGCCGATGGCCCTGGTCAGGTCGTCCAGACCGGCGAAGTACCGGTAGAGGGTGCTGGGGTCGGCCCCGAGGGCGAGACCGAGTCTGCGGGCCGTCAGTCCGGTGCTGCCGTGCTCGCGCAGCATCCGCAGCGCCGTCCGCACGATCAGCTTCTCGGACAGCACCGTGCCCTGCCGGGTCGGCCGCCGCCTGCGCCGCTCCGTCTCCGGCACCACCTGCTTCGCCATGCCGATCCTTTCCCGCTCACCGTGCGCCGGGGCTCCTTATGCCAACATGATTGACCTTAACCGAGGGCATCACGTTGCATCTGTCCAGCCCGGAGGCGCACGTCTCCGGCGACGAAAGGTGTGTGACATGCGAGTACTTCTCGTGGGCGCGGGCGGCGTGGGCACCGCCGTCACCCGGATCGCGGCCCGTCGCGACTTCCTGACCCACATGGTCGTCGCGGACTACGACCTCGCCCGCGCCGAGGCGGCGGTGGCGGCTCTCAAGGAGCACGGGGACCGCTTCAGCGCGATGCGCCTGGACGCCACCGACGAGGACGCGGTACGCCGGGCGCTCACCGAGGAGCGGTGCGACGCGCTCCTGAACGCCACCGATCCGCGGTTCGTGATGCCGCTGTTCAACGCGGCCCGCGCCGCGGGCACGCACTATCTCGACATGGCGATGTCCCTGTCCGCGCCGCACGCCACCCACCCTCACGAGCAGTGCGGCGTCAAGCTCGGCGACGCCCAGTTCGAGCAGGCCGACGCCTGGGCGGACTCGGGCCGGCTGGCCCTGGTCGGCATGGGCGTGGAGCCCGGCCTGTCGGACGTCTTCGCCCGGTACGCCGCCGACGAGCTCTTCGACGAGATCGAGGAGATCGGTGTCCGCGACGGAGCCGACCTGACGGTCGAGGGCTACGACTTCGCCCCGTCCTTCAGCATCTGGACGACGATCGAGGAGTGCCTCAACCCCCCGGTCGTCTACGAGAAGGACCGCGGCTGGTTCACCACCGCGCCCTTCAGCGAGCCCGAGGTCTTCGACTTCCCCGAGGGCATCGGCCCGGTCGAGTGCGTCAACGTCGAGCACGAGGAGGTCCTGCTCATCCCCCGCTGGGTGGACGCCCGCCGCGTGACGTTCAAGTACGGCCTCGGCGACGACTTCATCGCCAAGCTGAAGACGCTCCACGAGCTGGGCCTGGACTCCACGCGGAAGGTCACCGTCCCCTCCGCGAACGGGCCGGTGGAGGTCTCTCCCCGTGACGTGGTCGCCGCCTGCCTGCCCGACCCGGCGACGCTGGGCGACCGTATGACCGGGAAGACCTGCGCGGGCACCTGGGTCAAGGGCACGAAGGACGGCGCGGCTCGCGAGGTGTACCTCTACCACGTGGTCGACAACCAGTGGTCGATGCGCGAGTACGGATCCCAGGCCGTGGTGTGGCAGACCGCGATCAACCCGGTCATCGCCCTCGAACTCATCGCGGGCGGAGTCTGGTCGGGTGCCGGTGTCCTCGGCCCCGAGGCCCTGCCGCCCCGCCCCTTCCTCGACCTGCTCAACGAGTACGGCTCGCCGTGGGGCCTGCGCGAGGAGGTCTGACGCCCCGGGCGTGGCCCATGGCACACGGCGAGGGCGCGGACACCGGCGGAAGGTGCGGTATGAAGTCTGGTGTGCAAGATCAGACGCCTCCCGCGACCGTCCGCGTGTTCATCGCCCTCGCCCCGCCCGACCACGCGAAGGAAGAACTGGCCCGGGAGCTGCGCCCCGCCTACGGCACCCACCCTCAGATGCGGTGGAACCGCATCGAGGACTGGCACATCACCCTCGCGTTCCTCGGCGAGCTGCCGGTGGGGACGGTGCCGCTGCTGCGTCCGCCGCTGGCCGGGCTCGCGGCGGCCCGCCGGCCGCCGTCCCTGGCTCTGCTGGGCGGCGGCCACTTCGACGACCGGGTGCTGTGGAGCGGAATCGGCGGGGACCTGGACGCGCTGCACGCCCTCGCCACGGAGGTGCGTACCACCGTCAAGGACAGCGGGGTCGTCTTCGAGGAACGACCCTTCCGCCCCCATCTGACCCTGGCCCGCGCCCGCCGGGGAGACCACTCCTCGGCCGGCGAGATCGCCCGGGGGCTGGCCGGGTTCACGGGCGGCCGGTGGGCCGCCGAACGTCTGCATCTGGTCGGCAGCAACGTCGGCCGCAGCAGCGGCCCGATCCACTACCGCGACATCGAGGCGTGGCCCCTCGGCGACGGGCACCCGGCCGGAACCTGAGACACCGGCCGGGCGGCCCCTGGTGTCCAGGAGCGGTCCGGCCGGCATCTGCGCCTGGGCGACCGGGTCCTGCTCCCCGGGACGGGAGCACGGACGGCGGCCGGCCGGCTCACGCGTCGGAGTCGGGCTGGCTCCGCGCCGCCGCGTAGGCCTGTGCCGGGGTCATGGGGACTCCGTTGAGGCTGACGGTCCGGTACGGGCTGACCTGGGCGCAGGACTTGCCCTCGGCGGTGGAGGCGTGGGCGTCGGCGACCGCGGCCTTGCTGTCGGCCGAGGCGGACGACCCTCCGGGGTAGCTGCTGCCGCTGGGCCAGTCGCTGCCGACCACCAGGACCAGACCGGAGCCGGTGCCCTGCTTCAGATGCGAGGAGGGCAGCCCCAGGGCCTTGGCGGCCGTCTGGGCCGCACCCTTCTGTCCGGTGCCGTAGGTGAGGGTCGTGGAGGTGGCCGAACTCGGGGCGTTGGCCGTGGTCGTGCTCGGGCTGAAGCCCTTCGCGGTGAGCGCGGTGGCGACGGCCGAGGCGCGGCCGGTGATGCCGGTGCCGTTCTCCACCGTCACGGCGACCTGGGAGGCGGGCACGGGCGAGGCGGTGGCCTTGCCGGTCGCCGAGGCCGCCGAGGACTTCTTGCCCGATCCGGTCGTCAGCGACTTGTCGTCGGCGATCGTCGCGAACAGGTTCTGCGCGCCAGGACCCACCACGACACGGTTCTTGTCCGCCGGGTCGGGAGCCGTCTGCATGGTCGTGAAGGTCATCCGCTTCGTGGGCACCTTGTCCAGGTCGGACGCGAGGCCGACCAGCTTCTTCACGGTGCCCAGGCCCTCGTCCACGGTCAGCGCCTTGGTCGCGGCGTCCGCGAGGCTGTAGACGGCGGTGGGGTCGGTGAGGGTCCCGGCGCTCTTGAACTTGCGGATCATCGCGCTCAGGAAGAGGTGCTGCGAGACGGTACGGCCCAGGTCGCTGCCGTCGCCGAAGCCGTGCCGGGAGCGGACGAACTCCAGGGCCGCGACGCCCTTGAGGGTGTGGCTGCCCCTGGACAGCTTCAGGTGCGAGTAGGTGTCGTACACGTTGTTGTCGACGCATACGGAGACACCGCCGACGGCGTCGGACATCTTGACCACGCCGGAGAAGTCGAGCTTCACGAAGTGGCTGATCGTGATGCCGGTGAGCTGGTGGACCGTCGCCACCTGGCAGGCCGGACCGTACTGGAGCGCGCTGTTGATCTGGCCGTAGTAGCCGGTCGTCGACTGTCCGGTCACGGGGTCCTTGCAGGCCGGGACGTGGGTCATGGTGTCACGCGGGATGCTCATCACGGTGGCGTTCGAGCGGTCGGCGGCCACATGGACCACCATCTCCACGTCGGCGTTGCTGCCGGTCTGCACCCCGGTACGGGAGCAGCCGCCGCCGAGCTTGCAGTCCGCCTTGCTGGTCCGGCCGTCCGAGCCCATCACCAGGATGTCGATCGGGGTGCGGCCGAAGGCGTCCGCCTTCTCCGTGCCGCCCTTGCCGTCCAGCGGAAGGGTGTCGATGTTGCCGTTGAGATGCTCGTAGAACCAGTAGCCGACACCCGCGGTGCCCAGCACCAGGAGCGCCAGACATATGCCGGCGATCCTGAGCACCCGCCTGCCGCGGCCCGCCCGGCGTGACCTTCTTCCGCCGCGCGAGCGGGAGGCCGCCCTGGACGCGGACCGGCTGCCCGGGAGGCGCGTTCCGTCGGGGTCCGACGTGCGCTGTCCGGGAACCCGGGACGTTCGGCTGCGCGTGGCCTGGCCACCCGAGCCGTCCCACGGGTCGCTCATCTCCCACTCCCATGAACAGTCGGGCCCGTCAGCCCCGGTCCCCGAGAAACACGGCCGGGGGTGTGGTGCGCGTACGGGCGGATGAAGCGGGCGTCTACTTGAGTTGCGTGATTGCGCAATCTAACAAATCGATGACTGGAGCAGCAGGGATCCCCCCTCCATTCACAGGTGAGGGATCTCATGTCACCGGTGGGACGTGTGGTGGAACCGTCTCCTGAAGCCAGACGCCCGACGGGGCCTTCGGGTTGCGCGGTCTCCGCCGACTTCGGCACGCGGGCCCCTCTCACACCCTTCTCGAACCCGGCTCACACCCGGTTCACGTCACGGTGGTCCCGTACGGCACGGCCGTCACACCGGGCCGGCACCGGATTCCCCGCCCGGCGCCGCGCCCTCGCCGTCGTGGCGCCGGGCGAAGCGGTTTCCGGCGGCGCGGAGCCCGGCGGCGTAGAGGACGAGGACCAGGCCGAGCAGCGGATACGAGACGGCGGGCAGCGCGGTCAGGCCGAGCGCGGGGCCCAGCGGTGAGACCGGAAGGACGAGACCCACGGCGCCGAGCGCGGTCGCCGCCCACGCCACCGGGCCCGGACGGCGGGACACCGCGGACCGCCGGCCGACGCCCAGCATCACCATCACCGCGGCCTGGGTGAGCAGGTTCTCGGTGAACCAGCCGGAGTGGAACACCGCCTCGCCGTCCCCGGTCCCCCGCCCCGGCCCGTGCAGGGCGAGCGCGAGAACCCCGAAGGTGGCCAGGTCGGCGACGGCGTTGAGGACGCCGAACCCGGTGATGAACCGCAGCAGGTTCCCCGGGTCGAGCACGGTGGGCCGGTCCGGCACGCGGGGCCGGGGCCGGTCGTGGGCGAAGGCGAGCTGGGCCGCGTCGAAGCACAGGTTCTGGAGGAGGACCTGCGCCGGGAGCATCGGCAGGAAGGGCAGCAGGAGACCGGCGCAGAGCATCGCGAGGACGTTGCCGAGGTTGGACGAGAGGGTGACGCGCAGATACCTGACGAGGGTGCCGCCCGCGTGCCGGCCCGCGTCGACGGCGTGGGCGACGGCGGCAAGGTCCTTCTCCGCGAGCACCACGTCGGCGGCGTCGCGGGCGACGTCGGCGGCGCCGCGCGGGGCGATGCCGACGTCGGCGGCGCGCAGGGCGGGCAGGTCGTTGACGCCGTCCCCGAGGAAGCCGACCGTGTGGCCCGCGCTCCGCAGGGCCTCGGTGACACGGGCCTTGTGCTCCGGGGTGCAGCGCGCGAACAGGGTCGTACGGCCGACGGCCCCGGCGAGTGCGGTGTCGTCCAGCCGGTCGATGTCCTCGGCGGTGAGCACGGCGTCCTCGGTCACGGGGACGCCGAGGTCCAGGCACGTGCGGACCGCCGTCCCCGGATGGTCGCCCGTGAGGATCCTGACGGCCACCCTCCGGTCGGCGAGGATCCTGAGGGCGTCGGCGGCGGTGGGCGCGAGCGCGTCCCGCAGGGTGATGACGCCCCGGAACGCGAGGCCGCGCGCGTCTCCCGCGGTGTACGTGCGCCCGGCGGCGGAACGTTCCGCCGTGGCGACGGCGAGGACGCGCGCTCCGCCCTCGGCCTGCCGGGCGGCGAGGGCGAGGATCCGTTCCCGTTCGTCGTCCGCGAGGGCGCAGCGTTCCAGGACCGCGGAGACGTCGCCCTTGACGACCAGGGTGTGCGTGCCGAGCCGGCCGGGGGTCCTGACCACCGCGACGGAGAGGCGCCGGTCCGGGGCGAAGGGGACCGTGGCGACACCGTCGTACGCCGTGAGTTCCTCCTCGTCGGCCGCTTCGAGGATGGCCTCGTCGAGGGCGTCGGGCTGGGGCAGGTCGCCGAGCTGGAGGGTCCACCACGCGTTGACGGCGGCCCACCGCAGGACTCCGGGGTCGTCACGGCCGTCCGGGCCGAGGGCCCGGTCGGCGACGGGCCTGTCCTCGGTGAGCGTCCCGGTCTTGTCCAGGCAGAGGACGTCGACCGCGCCCATGTCGTGCAGCGCGGGGAGCCGCTTGACGATGACGCCGTGCGCGCCGGCCAGCGCGGCGGCCCCGCGGGCCAGACAGAGGGTGACGAGGACCGGCAGCATCTCGGGGGTCAGTCCGACCGCGACCGCGACCGCGAACGGCAGCGTCTCCAGGCCGCGTCCGCGCAGGGCCGCGTTCGCCATCAGGACCAGCGGCGGGGTCAGCAGCATGAAGCGGATGAGGATCCAGGAGATGCCGTGGACGGAACGGTCGAAGGCGCTCTTCGTCCGCGGGAGGGCCGTGCGGTCGTGGGCCTGGGCGAACCGGGTGTGCGCGCCGGTCGCGGTGACGACCGCGGTGGCGCTGCCGGTGGCGACGCTGCTGCCCTGGAAGCAGAGCCACGGCTGTGCGAACACCCCGCCGTGGGCCGGGTGGGCGAGGTCGTCGGCCGTCTTGGCGACGGGTTCGGACTCGCCGGTCAGCGCGGCCTGATGCACGGTCAGGCCCGCGGTGCGCAGCAGCCGGACGTCCGCAGGCACCAGGTCGCCGGGGCCGAGGCGGATCACGTCGCCCGGCACCAGGTCGGCCACGGGTATCTCGCGGGCCGAGGGGGCGGCCTCGTCGTCCGCCCGCCGGACGACGGTGGCGGTGGCGGCGACGAGCTCCCGCAGCGCGGCCGTGGACCGGTCGGCGCGGTACTCCCCCGAGGCGCGCAGCGCGCAGCTCACCAGGACGAGCAGCAGGATCACCGAGGCGGTGCCCCAGGCGAGGACGGCCGCGGAGACCAGGCCGAGACAGGCGAGCACCGCGGTGAAGGGGTCCCGCAGGCCGCGTACGAACAGCCGCGGCCAGGAGGCTTCGCGCCGGGCCGGGCCCCTGTTCTCGCCCAGCAGGGCCGCGCGTTCCCCGGCCTGCTCCTCGGTCAGCCCGCGCGGGCCGCCGCCGAGTGAGCGCAGCACCTCCAGCACGGTGGGAGCGGGGTGTTCCGGCCGGACCTCTCCGAGGTGCGCTGCTCCGGCCGGCTGACCGGGCGTCGCGGTGTCGTGCCTCAAGTCCCCGGTGGCCTCAGCCACCGGTCCCGCGCAGCTCGCGCAGGGGCACGAGGGCGGGCCGCGAACGCGCGGTGAGCTGTCCGACCATCACCCGTACGACGGTGACGATGTCGGGGTCGTCGACGTAGTAGACCTGACGGCGGCCCTCACGACGGGACCGCACGAGTCCGGCGAGCTTGAGTTTGGCCAGGTGCTGGCTGACCGCCGGGAGCGCTCCGCCGACGCGGTCGGCGAGGTGGGTGACGTCGCATTCGCCCTGCGACAGCGCCCACATCAGGTGCAGCCGGGCGGAGGAGGCGAGCAGCCCGAACGCGACGGCCGCCTCGGCGAGGACCTCGGCGGACGGATCGGCAGGGGAGGACGGCTCCTCGAAACCACCGGCGTTCCCGGTCACAGCGTTCTCCCGCCCACTTCACTGCTCACTCATGCGCCGCACCAGTGTAGGGGTCGCATAAATCGAGCCACGGGCCCCCCGGGAAGGTCTCCTTCCGGCCGTACGGACGACCGGGCGGCCGCCGTCCGGAACGGACCGGAAAGGACCGGAAAAGGAAACAACCAGCCCTAAAACGCCCACCGGTGGCGCAACGGCGTGGGGCCGCCGGGGCCGGGCGGTATCCCTGGGGACGTCGATCCTCTGGACGAAACGGACTCACCATGCCGACCCGGCTCCCCCGCACCCTCGTACGCCACCGGCGCGCCTCCGCGTCCGCACGGCGGCGTTCCCGGCTCACCGTCCTGCTCTCGGCCGCCCTGCTGACCCTGACCCCGGTCGCACCGGCCCTGGCCACACCGACGGTCGCCGGCGGCGTCCACCACCCGAAGGACGGCGCGCCGCCGTTCGCCAAGACCCTGACGCCGGATCTGATCGCCCTGATGCAGCGGCTGCGCGTGCCCGGAGCGGTCGTGTCGATCCGTACTCCGCAGTGGGGCACGTGGACCAAGGCGCTCGGCACCGAGTCGCTCAGGACCGGAAAGCCGATCTCGGCCGACGACCACTTCCGGGTCGGCAGCATCACCAAGACCTTCACCGCCACGGTGATCCTGGAACTCGTCGACGAGGGCCGGATCAAGCTGGACGCCCCGGTCGCGCGCTACTGGCCCGGCGTGCCGAACGGGCGCCGCATCACCATCCGGCAGCTGCTCCAGATGACCAGCGGTCTCTACAACTACAGCGAGGACCTGCACTTCAACCAGGTCCTCGACGACCGCCCCGAGACCCAGTGGACGCCCGAGGAACTGCTCGCGATCGCCTTCCGCCACCGGCCGTACTTCCCGCCGGGGCAGGGCTGGCACTACTCCAACACCAACTACGTGCTCCTCGGGCTGATCGCCGAGCGGATCACCCACAAGCCGCTCCAGACGCTGCTCCGGGACCGGGTCTTCCGCCCGGTCGGCATGCGCGAGACCAATCTCGCCACCGACTCGGCGTTCCCGTCGCCCCATCCGCGCGGCTACCAGTTCATCAGCAACGTGGACAGCCTCACGGCGCCGGTGCTCACCGGCAAGGACGCGGCGTGGGCGGACTGGTCGGCGGGCAACCCGATGGACGTCACCGACGTGAACCCGTCGTGGGCCTGGGCGGCGGGGTCCGGCATCTCCACGCTGGACGACCTGCACCGCTGGGCTCCCGCGCTCGCCGACGGGAAGCTGCTCAGCCGGCGGACCCAGCGTGAGCGGCTGTCCTTCGTCCCCACCTCGGACCAGCCGGGTCTGCCCACGTACGGGCTGGGGATCGCCGACTTCTACGGCTTCCTCGGGCACGACGGCCAGATCCCCGGGTACAACAGCTTCGTCGGCTACGACCCGAAGCTGAAGGCGACCGTCGTCGTGCTGGTCAATCTGAACCAGTCGCCCGACGGCTCCGCCCCTTCGGACCAGCTGTCGAAACTGATCCTGTCGGAGGTGTTCCACCTGCCGAAGCCGTGAGCTCCGGAGGACGACGGCCGGGGGCCGGACCGGGGGTACGGTCCGGCCCCCGGCCGCGTCCTCGCGTCCGCCGGGCGAGGAGCGGGCAGGGAGCGGGCGGCGGTCAGAGCCCGTCCAGGCCGGCCAGCAACTGCGGCCACGCGGCGGCGAATCCGGGATGCAGCCGCAGCGAGCCGAGCTCGGTGGGGGTGCACCACCGGTAGGCGGCGCCCTCCCCGTCGCCGCGGCCGGGGGAGAACGGCTCCGTGATCTCGGCCACGACGGTGTGGTAAGCCCACCCACCGTGGTCGTCGACGTACGTGTGGAGCCGCCTGAGCGCCGGAACCCCGCCCAGTTCCTCCGCGAACTCCCTGCGGGCGCCGTCCCACGGACTCTCGCCGGCGTGGAGCGCGCCCCCGGGAGTGCTCCAGGTGCGGCCGTGGTGGACGCGCCAGGAGCGACGTTGCAGGAGGAACCGGCCGTCCCGGCGCACGAGCAGTCCCGCCGCGCCGTGGGGACCCCAATGACGGCACCCACGCCGGTCCCTGACATATCCGCGGCCGCTGTCGGCCATGCGGCCTCCCTCGTGTTGTGTGCCGGGCTCGCCCCGCGGGACGCGCAGCCCGTGTTTATCCCGTACGACAAAGGAAACGCGGCAGGTGAAGGGGACGCCCGCGGACGACGTCCCGTCACCGGAGGACGCAATGATCATCCTCGGAGTCATCCTGCTAGTCGTCGGCCTCGTCGCCGGCATCGGAATCCTCTGGACCATCGGGATCATTCTGGTCGCGATCGGCGTCCTGTTGTGGATCCTCGGAGCGGTGGGCCGCGAGGTCGGCGGACGACGGCACTACTACTAGGTCACCACCGGAGGCCGGAACACCCTGGGGCCCGGCAGCGCCGGGCCCCGGCGTGTGCCCGGTCCGCGTCACCGAGTCGCGGACGCGCCACCCGTACGACGCCGACGGCTGTCAGTCGCCGATGAGTTTGGCGTAGTCGGCGGCGGAGAGCAGGTCGCGGCCGGAGGCACCGGCCTTCGGCCTGATCCTGAACAGCCAGCTCCCGTAAGGATCGTCGTTCACCCCCTCGGGCTCGTCGAGGACGTCCTGGTTCACGGCGATCATCTCGCCGCCCACGGGGGCGAAGACGTCGGTGGCGGCCTTGACGGACTCGATGACACCCGCGGCGTCACCGGCCTCGACCCTCTTGCCCATCATGGGCAGATCCACGAACACGACGTCACCGAGCTGCTTCTGCGCATGGTCGGTGATGCCGACCGTCACCGTTCCGTCGGCCTCGAAGCGCGCCCACTCGTGCTCGTCGGTGTACTTGAGGTCGTTCGGAATGATCGACACGGGGAGCTCCTTCGCTACGTTACGTGATCGGCCGATGGCAGATTGCCACGCCTTGAGGCGAGATGACCGTCTCCACGCGCGCCGGTCACCGAAGGATCGATTCACCGCCGACCGGTCCCGCGGCGTCCGGTTCGCGGGGCGCCGCGGCCGGCTCCACAGGGTGAGAGGGGAGGCCTCACCGGGCGACTCGGGCCGGCACGGACAGGTGCTGACGGGTGCCGACGTGCGCGAGCAGAAGCCGACGGGCGCGGACGGGCGCCAATGAACGTGCACACCAGCGCCGATCGGCTTCGCGCGGTCGCCGTCGCAACGTGGCAACCGGGAACGCGGCGACCCGGCGCCTGAGCACGGCCGCGGTTTCCGCGGGGAGGCACCGCGTCCGACGGCTCCCCCAGAGGGCTCGGGTACGGAATCCGACAGCCCGGGACGGTGCCGGTGCACACCTCCAGCCGGTACGACAAATCCAGCGCCCGGGGAGCACGGGCGCGCCCGGGTCATTTTCCCGTGCGCGCCGCACCCGGCATATGCCGTTTCAACCGTGCCCCGAGGGCCCAATCGACCACGCCCGACGGCACGGGGCAGCCGGGGGAAAGTTGCTGGTCACAGCCTTGGAACGACGGAGACGATGCCGACGGCGCCCGCAGCGGCGCAGCGCACCGGTACCGTCCGGTGATCCGGTGTGCGCCTTGGCGCGGTCGAGGATCCGCCGCTTCATCATCGCGCCGGGGCGAATATCTTCGGAAAAGCCTCCTTTAGCGCCGTTGTGGTCGAACTTACGCATTCCCCATACTTCGAGTCGTCGCCGCCCCGCCAGGGACGCCGGCCACCACCCGAGAGGCACGACCCGATCCCGCTCCCCCGGGTCGGCGCAACTCCCCGCTCCCCGCTCCCCGCTCTCCAGGCCGGCCGGATCCCGCTCCTCTTTGCCGTCCCGCCTGCACACGTCCCTGCCCTGAGGAGAAGTCCGATGGACAACCGGTACGAGGCCTACGCCTACGCAGACCCGATCTTCTACGACTCGCCCCGCCGCTGGGGCGCCCAGGAGGAGTTCGCGGCCGTCACCCGGCCGCTGCCCGCCGGATGGGAGCGCGGCGACCTGGAGATCTGGTCCGTGGTCCGCCCCCAGGACGTACAACTGCCCGCACAGGGCTGGAAGATCCACGTGTCCTCCTGCGCCGAGGACGCCGAGGCGGTGCTGGAGCAGGTCCACGACTACTGTCTGCGCGAACACGTCACGTTCAAGTTCCTGCGCGGGCTGCCCATTCTCCAGATGCAGAACTCCAAGTACTCCCCGCGTGGTTCGAGCGGAAAGTTCTGCACGCTCTACCCGGTGGGCGACGCCGAACTGCGGCGGTGTCTGGAGGGCCTCGGCCCGCTGCTCGCCGGCCGCCGGGGCCCGTACATCCTCAGCGATCTGCGCTGGGGCGAAGGACCGCTGTATCTGCGTTACGGGGGCTTCGCCGAGCGTCACTGCCACAACGACGCCGGTCAGCGCGTGCTGGCGCTCGAGGACCCGGACGGCCGACTCGTCCCCGATGTCCGCGGCGCCGGCTTCTCGGTCCCCGACTGGGCGCCCGTGCCCGACTTCGTCCAGCAGGCCATCGCCGAACGCAACGCCCCGCAGGCGCCCGAACTCCCCTACACCGTCGAGCGGGTGCTGCACTTCTCCAACGCCGGCGGTGTCTACCTCGGCCGCAGGGACGCGGACGGTCCCCAGGTGGTGCTCAAGGAGGCGCGCCCTCACGCCGGGCTCGACCAGCGCGGAGTCGACGCCGTCACCCGGCTCCAGCAGGAACACGCCATGATGACCCGTCTGGCCGGCCTGCCCGGTGTCCCCGCCGTGCACGAGCTGCTGACCGTGTGGGAACACCGCTTCCTGGTGCAGGAGTTCGTCGAGGGCCAGTCGCTGAGCGAGTGGCTGACCGCGAAGTACCCGCTCATCCATCCGGACGCCGACGACGCCACGGTCGCCGAGTACACCCGCGAGGCGGTCGCGCTCGTGGACCGGATCGGACGCATCCTGGCGGCCATCCACGAACGCGGGGTCGTCTTCGGGGACCTCCACCCCCGCAACCTCATCATCCGGCCGGACGGCACCCTCTGTCTCATCGACTTCGAACTCGCCTCACCCGTCGACACGTTCGTACGGCCCGCCCTGGGCGCCGCCGGCTTCACCGCACCGGCGGGATACACCGGCCCGGAGATCGATCTGTACGGACTGGCCGCGATCCGCCTGTGGTTGTTCCTCCCGCTGGCCCAACTCCCCACGCTGGACGCGGGCAAGAGCATCGAACTCGCCGACGTGATCGAGCGCCGGTTCCCCGTGCCCGCCGGATACACCGCCGAGATCCGCCGCATGCTGGCCCCCTCCCCCGCGGACGGCCGCACCCCCAGGCCGGAACTCGGTCTGCGCAGGGCCCGGACGCGGGCACTGCTGAGCGGCCCACGGGCCGACTGGCCGGCCATCCGCGACTCGCTCGCGGCCGGGATCCGGGCCATGGCCACCCCCCACCGCGACGACCGGCTCTTCCCGGGCGACATCGCCCAGTTCACCCAGGGCAGCCTGGGCCTGTCCCACGGAGCGGCCGGCGTCCTGTACGCCCTGCACGCCACCGGCGCCGGCACGGACACCGAACACGTCCGGTGGCTCGTCGACGCCGCCCGCGGCCGTCCGCTCCAGCCCGGGCTCTACACCGGCGGCCACGGAGTCGCGTACGTCCTCGATCTCCTCGGGGAACGCCAGGACGCGCTCGACCTGCTGCACCGGCTCAGCCACACGCCCCCGGACACGCCCCCGGGACCGGACCTAGCCTCGGGCCGCGCCGGCATCGCCCTCACCCTGTCGCACTTCGCCACGGCCACCGGCGACCACCACCTGCTGGACGAGGCCGTCACCCACGCACAGGCCGCGGCCGACGAGCTGGAGAAGGAGGGCCCGTCCAGCGGGCGCCGCAAGGCCGGCCTGATGGGCGGAGCGTCCGGCGCCGCCCTGGCCCTGGTCCGCCTCTACGAACGCACCGGCGACCACACGCTCCTCGAACGGGCCCAGACCCTCCTCGAACTCGACCTGGAGCGGTGCGTGACCGCCGCGGACGGGACCGTCCAGGTCCTCGACGAGTACCGGGTGCTCCCCTACATCGAGACCGGCAGCACCGGCATCGGACTGGCCCTGGACGCCCTGCTCGGTCACCATCCCGGCAGTCCGACGGCCCGCTTCCGGACGCCGATCGGTAGGGCCGCGGAACCCGAATTCATCATCCAGCCGGGCCTGTTCAACGGCCGCGCCGGGCTCCTCGGCTACCTCGCCCTCACCCGGCCGCACCCGAGCCCGCCGGGCGACGCGCACGCACCGCGCCCGCGCACCCCGGACGACGCGGAGGCCGCCGCCCACCGCCAGACCGCGCTGGACCGCCACCGCAGGCTCCTCGCCCTCCACCAGATCTCCTACCGGGGCCACCTCGCCTTCCCCGGCGATCAGCTCCTGCGGCTCTCCGCGGACCTGGCGACCGGCTCCGCCGGAGTGCTCCTGGCCCTGGGCACCGCCCTGGCCGGCACCCCCTTCCTCCCCTGGACCGGCGGAACCGGCACCGTGCAGGCGGGCCAGGACGGGCCCGCGGCCGAGGCCGCACGGCACGCGGCCTCCGCCGGCCACCCGGTCGGCCACGCCTGACCGGACCACCACAAGTCGCAACCGCGTCAGCGGAGTTGCGCACCCCATACCCCCGGCCGGCCGGCCGGGTGATCCACCCGTCAGTGACAAAGGAGAACAGCCATGATGATCCTCGACCTCCAGACGATGGACCTGCCCGAGACCGAGGCCACCCCGATCGACGACACCCTCGCGAGCACCAGCTCCCTGAGCGTGCTCAACTGCGGCACCAGCACCGTGAGCACGATCCTCTGCGTCTAGCGGACACCGCCCCCTAGGGGCGACGGAGCACAGCCGGCCGGGCCACCACCAGGGGCCCGGCCGGTCGCCCGTCGGGCCCGTCCCCGCGAAGTCCGCGCCTCCACGCGACGCCCCCTCGCCCACCAGAGAGGTTCCCCGTGGCCGACGAGACCGCCCCCCGCGCCGCCCGCACACCGGGCCCCCTGCGGCTGCGCCGTGAACTCACCACCGAACCGGGCCCGTTGACCGCCGCCCTGCTCCTCGCCCTCGCCGCGACCGCCGCCACCCTGGCGCTGCCCCTCTTCCTCCAGGACGTCATCACCGACTTCTCCCGCCATCGCCCCCTCGGCGAGCACATCGCCCTGATGTGCGGGGCCGCCGCGGCCGGCGCGCTCACCCAGGCCTGTTCCGGCTTCCTGCTGGCCCGCATCGGCGAACGCATGGCGTACAGGCTGCGCATCACCCTGATGGAACACGCGCTGCGGCTGCCGCTTCCCGTCGTCCGGACCCAGGGCACCGGGGAACTCGCCGCGCGGATCACCTCCGACGCCCTGCTGCTCCGTCAGATCGTGGATGTCGCAAGCCAGTTGCCGCTTGCCACCGTGACCGTCGCGGCGACCCTGGGAGTCATGGTGTGGATCGACTGGGTCCTCACCGTGGTCACCCTCGTCTCGCTGACCGCCCTGACGCTCATGGTGATGCTGGTGCTGCGCCGGATGCGGGCCAACGTGACCGGCCAGCAGGACGCCGTCGGACACATCGCCCAGCGCTTCACCGCGAACCTGGAGGCCCTCACCACGATCAAGGCCAACCGGGCCGAGCCGCTGGCCACCCGCGCCCTGGCCGAGGACGCCGAACGGCTGCGCTCCGTCTCCCTGGAAGGCGCCCGGCTCGGCACGCTGATCCCCGCCGTGCTCACGCTCGGCAACCAGCTCGCCATGATCGCCGTGATCCTCACCGGCGGCGCCCGGCTCGCCTCGGGCGACATCACGGCGGCCGCGTTCGCCGCGTTCCTGCTCTATCTCCTCCAGGCCATCCCCTCCGTCAACACCCTGGCCACCGGCCTCGGCCGGCTCCAGTCCGGGCTCGCCGCCCGAGACCGGTGCAACGACCTGCTGCTCCTGCCCCCGGAGAACGACCCGGCCGACGACGGCCGGACCGCCCCGACCCCGCTGCCCGACGCGCCCGCCGTCGCCTTCGACTCCGTCTCCTACACCCACGCCGGAGCCGGCCGGCCCACCCTGCACGGCATCTCCTTCACCACCGCCCGTACCGGGCTCACCGCCGTGGTGGGCGCCTCGGGGGCCGGCAAGACCACCACCCTCTCCCTCATCGACCGGTTCATCCGGCCCTCCTCCGGCACCATCACCGTCCTGGGGCACGACACGCGGAACTGGCCCCTGGACGCCCTGCGCACCCGCATCACGTACGTCGACCAGGCCTTCACGCTCCTGGAGGCCACCGCCCGCGAGAACCTCCAGCTCGGCCGCGCCACCCCCGCCACGGACGCCGAGCTCGCCACCGCCCTCGACGCCGTCGGCCTGACCGAGGACATCGCCCGCCTCCCCCAGGGTCTCGACACCCATCTGGGCCGCGAGACGGATCTGTCGGGCGGCCAGCGGCAGCGCATGGCACTCGCCCGCGCCCTCCTGTCCGACGCCGACATCGTGCTGCTGGACGAACCCACCAGCCAGCTCGACGGCCTCAACGAACAACGCTTCCGGACGATCATCGAAGAGCTGGCGACGACCCGCGCGGTGATCGTCGTCGCCCACCGGCTCACCACTGTGCAGCACGCCGAGCACGTGATCATGCTCGACCAGGGCACCGTCACCGACACCGGCGACCACCCCGCGCTCCTGGAACGCTGCACCCCCTACCAGCGGCTCGTCGCCAGCCAGGCGATCACGGCGTCCTGAGGCGTCGCACGGCGGGCTCGGCCTGGAGCCAGTGGCGGCCGGTGGGCGCCCAGCCCACCAGCCGGCGTGCGCCGCCGTCCGTCGGGCCGCCGTCGGGACCGAACGTGCCGCCCGCGTGGACGAACCGCAGACCCGCCAGGACGGGCGCGAGGCGGGCTCGCGCGTGGCCGGGACATCGCGCCGCGTCCTCCTCGAACTGCGCCAGGGCCGTGCCCTGTTCGTCGGGCGCGGCCAGCGACAGGAAGAACAGGGCCTGCCGCCAGGCGTAGGCCATGTCCTTGATGGTCCTCAGCGGCCGCGGGTTGCCGTGGATCCGCGCGGCGAGCCGGCAGGTGGTGGCGAACGCGCCACGGGCCGGCGCCGTCCAGCCGGACTCCGGACTCACCCCGACAGGTCCTGCCAGGAGGGCGAGGTTGTGGGTGGTGAGGATCTGGGCCTGCTCGATCACCGCGCCGCTCTGGGCGACCGACAGCCACGTCGTCGCGTCGACGCCTGCGCGTTCATGACACAACGCCGCGAACCGCGGGGCGCCATTGCCCTTCCCGCCGTCGGAGACGGACGCGTGGAGGCCGGCGACGGTCGCGTGGTCGATACCGTAGTAGGCCGCGTACAGGGTGCCGTCGAGAAGCTCGGCCGCGACCCGGGCCGCGGCGGGGAACTTGGCGGTGAACGTGCCCATGAAGATGTCGGCCGCGATCTCCTCCGTCCACGGCAGTGTCAGTCCGGCGCTCGTTCTTCCAGCGCGGTCCGGAGGATGAACGCGTTCTCCTTCGGGCGGCGGTGCTTGCCGCAGCGGGTGTGCTCGGCGGCCAGTGCGCGGTAGCGCTCCAGCAGGGCGGCCGCGTGCTCCGTCCAGTCCGGCTCGGCGGTCCCCGCCAGGACGCGGCCGTCGCGTACGGTCTTCAGCCAGTGGTCGAGCAGGTCGTCGGCGAAGGGGTTCCAGACGGTCAGCGCCTCGTTCATCGCCTCGACGCCGCTGTGCGGGCGCCGCTGCCGCAGCCGGCCGCGCACCTCTTCGACCGTCCAGCGGAACACGACGGTGCTGTCGGACTCCGGGGGCGCGGCGGGAACCGGCCGCGGCACGAACCGCAGTCGGTCGGCGAACGGCTCCAGGACGTCGAGGAGTTCCAGTGCGGTCGCGGTCTCCCCGTGGTCGGCGAGCCAGGCGACGGTGAGCAGGGCGGCCTCTTCGGGCAGGTCGACGGCGTAACGGCCCGATTCCAGCAGGTCCGTGAGTCCGGCGAGGCCCGGCGTGGTCAGGGCGTGGGCGAACAGGGCCCGCCGCTCGGCCGGCAGACCGGCCCGTTCCGCGGCGTCGGACTCGTGCGCGAGCAGCGGGCCACTCGCGGCCGGTGTGCCGGTGGCGAAGCCGCCACGGACCACCTGCGGGGTGACCCAGGCGGGCAGGCCGGTCACGGGAGTGCGCGACCCGACGGTCAGCGTGCCGTCGGCCATGCCGGCCAGGACCTTCCGCCAGCGGTCCACGCGCCGCTCGGCGCGGGTGCGCACCCGCCGGTCGTGGTGGGTCAGGGCCGTGGTGAAGGCCCGGGCCAACTCGCCCAGGGGGTAGGCGTGGTGAATCTCCGCCGGTCCCCGACCGGGCGTGGTCGGGTCATGGCCGTCGTCGCGGCCGGAGTCGTTCGTGTCCATGCCGACGTGGCGGGCTCCGCCCCCGCGCCCTCCGGGTCCCGAGCCCGGTGCTCTCCTGACTGAGCTACACGCCGCTGCGCCCCGCGAGCCTACGGGCTGGGTACCGTGCCTGGCCATCGACTTCCTGGGGGCGACCCGGGCGGGGCGGAAGCAGGGGGAACGGACCTGGGACTGCGGGACCGGGCGGGGGCCGCCGAGTGCCGCCTCGTACGCTGTGATCATGTCGAATCGTGATCACACGCACCTGCGCCCCGTCGCCGAGAAGGACCTCGACCAGCTCGAACGCCTTCATGAGGACCCTGCGGAAGCCGGGGACCACGGCTTCTTCGGCTTCCGCAATCCCGGACGACTTCGGCAGCAGTGGGCCGACGGATTCCTGTCGGCGCAGGGCGGCAGACTGGTGATCGCCGGAGACGACGACCGGTTCGTGGGCGAGGTGCAGTGGCACGAGGTGATGCAGGGGCCGGCGTCCCCGTGCTGGAACATCGGCATCTCCCTGCTCACCGTCGAACGCGGCAAGGGCTACGGGAAGCAGGCGCAGCGTCAGCTCGCCGCCTATCTGTTCGACCACACCAAGGTCAACCGGGTCGAGGCGGGCACGGAGCTGTCGAACGTCGCCGAGCAGCGCGCTCTGGAGGGAGCGGGCTTCACCCGCGAAGGCGTCCTGCGCGGGGCCTGCTTCCGGGCCGGCGCGTGGCGCGACATGGTCATGTACTCGATGCTGCGGTCGGACGTCGCATCGCGGACCTGACCCGCGGGCGGAGCGCGTGCCGCCGGGGCGGTCAGCTCCAGCTCGGCGAGGCGGAGCCGGGCTGCCGATAGGGCACGGGCCTGCCGGTGAACGCGTCCAGAAGGATCCGCCGGCCGAACGGGCCGCGCAGCTTCACGGTCACTTTCTCGGTGCGCAGTTCGGACGTGCACGGGCCGTCGGAGACGCCCCGGATCGAGGCCGAGAGCACCACGCTGTCCTGGGTCTCGAGCACGTCGACGGCGGGGCCGTCGTCGCAGGCGCCGTGGTCGGCACGCACGGTGAGCGTCCGGCCGTTCCCGGCGACCGCCTCGAAACCGCCGAGCGGTCCCAGTGCGGCGGTCTGCTTCCGGACGGGCCCGATCGGAGGCCGGGGGAGTTTTCCGGGGGTGACCGCGACGCGCTTGAGGGGGGTGTCGTATCCCTTGATCGTGAAGAGCCAGGCAGGCACGGTGGCGGTCCCTCGGCTGGTCAGCAGGGTCATCGTGCCGAGCCGGGCCCCGGTGACACGGAGGGACGGGCCGGAGTTCCCGCCGCGCGCGAGCTCGTCGTACGCGCTTCGCGCGGTGGTGAGAGGGAGGGTGAGCGAGCGGCCGTCGCTCCACCGGACCTCTCCCTCGGGCTTCGTCGTGCCGGGAAGGGGGGCCTCCAGGCGGAAGTTCCCGGTGATGTACGCGTGTTTGTCGTTGTCGTCGTGGAACGCCTTGTCGGGCAGCTGAACGGCGTCGCCGAGCGGGTAGTAGCCCTGCCGCCAGACGCGTGCCGCCTCGGAGCCCGTCCAGGCGGCGGCGACCTCGCGGGCGCGCTCGGTGCCGACGACGGCCCTGTCGCCGCCGGGTGTCGCCGCGTCCCCGCAACCGAGGGTCGAGGCCGCGGCGAGGCCGGTGACGACGAGCAGTTTGACGGATCGCATGATGCCCCCTGGACACGGACGGTGGGACGGCGTCGAACGCGCCGGCCTACCGGTGACGCCCGGGGCGTGCCCGACGTTCAGTGCGCGCGTGAAGAGTTCGGCTCCCCGGGCAGCGGGAATCCGGTCGCGCCGGTACGCGAGCCACCGGTCGGACGGCAGCCATCGAGCAGGATCGAAGAAGCCATCGGCACCGCCCCGCGACTAGCGTGAAGGACATGACTTCCATCGCAGCCATCACCCTCGAAGTGGACGACCGGGCCGCCGCCGACCAGTTCTACGCGACCGCGTTCGGCCTCGGCTCCCAGCTCCGCCTGCGCGCCGCCGAAGGGCCCACGGCGGGCTTCCGCGGCTTCTCGCTCGCGCTCACCGTCTCCCAGCCGGCCGACGTCGTGCGCCTCGTCGACGGCGCGCTCGCGGCCGGCGCCGTCTCGCTGAAGCCCGTGGCGAAGTCCTTCTGGGGCTACGGCGGTGTCGTGCAGGCCCCCGACGGAGCGATCTGGAAGGTCGCGACCTCCGCGAAGAAGGACACCGGCCCGGCCACCGGCACCATCGACGAGAAGGTGCTCCTGCTCGGCGTCGAGGACGTGAAGGCGACCAAGCGGTTCTACGTCGAGCAGGGGCTGACCGTCGCGAAGAGCTTCGGCGGCAAGTACGCGGAGTTCACGGCGGACTCCCCGGACCAGTTCAAGCTCGCGCTGTACAAGCGCGCCGCGCTGGCCAAGGAGGTCGGGGTCGCCGACGACGGCAGCGGCTCGCACAGGATCGCCCTCACCAGCAGCGCCGCCACGGCGTTCACCGACCTCGACGGCTACTCCTGGGAAGCCTCCTCCCTCGCCTCCGCGCGCCCCGCCTCGGACCAGGGCTGACCTCGGTCGGCCCCGGGCCGGTGCGTCAGGCCCCGCCGGCCGCCAGCCGGGCCTCGAACCCGTCGAGGACGGACCGCAGGCCGAACGCGAAGCTGTCGTCGGGGGCGCCGGCGTACTCCGTGGCGGCCGTGGTGCCGAGACGTTCCCGCAGACGCGGGAACTGCCGGGCGGTCTCGGTGGCGGACGCCATCGCGTCGGCCATCGCCTGCTCGGCGCCTTCGCCGCTCCTGCTCAGCCGGCGGTTCAGCGACACCTGCGCGGCGGGGCCGAGGGTGCTGCCGAGCACGAACGCGAGGGTGGTCGCGGCCGCCCGGTCCGCGTCCGCGGGGGCGAAGCCGGCCTTCTCGTAGACGGCGAGGCCGAAGTCGTTGTGCCGGGCCTGTCCGGGCCCGTACAGCAGATGGCTGCCGAACGCCTGGACCAGCCAGGGGTGCCGGGTGAGCATCGCGTACACACCGGTGGCGTGGGCGGTGGCCGCCGTGCGCCAGTCGCCGGTGTCGAGAGCGGGCAGCTCGACCTCGTCCCAGACCGCGTCGCTGGCGAGCCGGACCAGGTCGTCCTTGTTCTTGATGTGCCAGTAGACGGCCGTGGCGGCCGAGCCGAGCCGTTGCGCGAGGCTGCGCATGTTCAGGCCGTCGAGCCCCTCGTCGTCGAGCAGTTCGATGGCGGCACGGACGATCCGGTCGGCGGTCAGCGTGTCTCGTGGCATGACCGCCACCTTACTTGAACTTAGTTCATGGAACGTCTTGCACTTTGTTCAAGCGGCTTCTACGCTCCTTCTCGTACTTAGTTCAAGAAGCCGAGGGGGAGTCATGCCGCAGGACAAGTTGCAGGACGAGCTGTCCGAGTTCGTCTCGTCGCGGGCCGACGAGCTCGGCGTGCCCGGCGTCGCCGTCGGCGTGCTGATGAACGGCGAGGAGACGTACGCCTCGCACGGTGTGACCAGCCTCGCCAACCCGCTGCCGGTGGACCGGGACACCCTCTTCCCGCTGGCCTCGGTCTCCAAGACCTTCACGGCGACCGCGCTGATGCGTCTGGTGGCGCAGGGGAAGGTGGAACTGGACGCGCCCGTACGGCGGTACGTGCCCGAACTGCGGCTCGCCGACGAGCGGGCCGCGGCCGAGGTCACCGTCCTGAACCTGCTGAACCACACCGCGGGCCTGGAATGGAACCTGATCGACGACGGCCTCGGCGACCGCTCACTGGCCGGACTGGTGGCGAGGCTCCCCCAACTCCCGCTGATCGCACCGCCCGGAACCCGCGCCTCGTACAGCCAGGCCGGCTACAACCTGGCGGGCCGGATCGTCGAGAAGGTCACGGGCCTGCCGTTCGAGCAGGCGATGCGCGAGCTCGTACTGGAGCCCGTGGGCCTGACGGACACCGTGTACGGGCTGGCCGAGGCGATGGTCCGCAAGTTCGCCGTCGGCTACAACCGCGCCGAGGACGGCGAACTGCGCGTCGCCCGGCCCTGGAACGCGTTCAAGGAGGGTGCCCGCGCCGACCATCCCGGCGGCGGCCTCGCCTCCTCGGTGAGCGACCTGCTGCGCTGGGCCCGGTTCCAGCTCGGTGACGGCGACGGCCTGCTGCCCGCCGCCCAACTGCACCGTATGCGCGAGCGGACCGTCGCCCTGCGCGGCAGCACCCTCGGCGACGGTTTCGGGATCTGCTGGTTCCTCCACGACCTCGACGGCCTCCGCGGGATCGGCCACGGCGGTTCGGGCAACGGCCAGTTCGCCGAACTGCTCATCGTGCCCGAGCGCGAGTTCGCGGTGGTCTCCCTGGCCAACCTCGGTCCGGACGGCCACCCCTTCAACCAGTCCCTGGTGCGGTGGACGCTCGAGCACTGCCTCGGCGTCACGGAGAAGCAGGCCCGGCCGCTGCCGTACGACGAGGCGAGGGCCCGTCAGGTCGTCGGCCGCTACGAGATCGACGCCATGAACCTCGACATCGCCTCCGACGGGGCCCGACTCACGCTGGCGGTCGGGATCAAGCCGGAGATCCGCGCGGCCTCCGACGAGGAGATGCCGCCGGACCACCCGGCCGCCGGCATCGGCTTCCTCCCCGGCGACGGCGACGAGTACATCGTCACCGAGGGCGGTCTCCAGGGCCAGCGAGGCTGGTTCACCCGCGACACCGACGGGACGGTCACGGGCGTCGACATCGCGGGGCGCCTCTTCAACCGGGCCGGGCGGGCGTCCTGATCCGCCGCGCAAGGGGGCCGTCGAGTGGGGCC
The DNA here is from genome assembly GCF_042725875.1 of Streptomyces sp. NPDC127038. Classification (NCBI taxonomy): domain Bacteria; kingdom Bacillati; phylum Actinomycetota; class Actinomycetes; order Kitasatosporales; family Streptomycetaceae; genus Streptomyces; species Streptomyces sp. NPDC127038. The sequence goes on from NZ_JBHXDQ010000049.1 coordinate 66,122, forward strand.
GTCGAACGGCGGCCTCCGAACGGCGGCCCCTCGGTGGCGCATCCGGCCGCTCCACCGTTTGCGCCTGGGTCGCGGCGGCGTTTCCATGGAAGAAACGGGGATTCGTCCCCGGGACACCCACTCAAGTTCCTTGATCCGCTACCAAGTTGACGCATCAAAATTCACGACGCGAAATCAAAGCTTCAAAGAACCGAGCCGAACTCAAGGTGGCGATCGCCGTGGTCGTACGTGACGTATCCGGGACATGGAGCTTCCAGCAGGACAACGGGTTCATCGTGAAGATGAGGGACATCGAACAAGGGCAGGCCTCGGAGCAGGGTGTCGCCACGCTGAAGGGGGACGCGACGACGACGGGCCTGGACGGCGCGGTGACCGGCTTCGTCGACAGTCAGAGCATCACGTTCACCATCGACTGGGACCGCAGCGGCCCGGGACAGGGCGGGCGGTACCGCGGCAACTTCTCGGTGGTCGCCCTGGACGGGTCCTCCGTTCTGTCGGGCTCCACCTTCGACCTCGACCATGGCGGCAAGGGCAGCACCGCCACCTGGCAGAGCTTCGGGCACACGTTCCAGACCGTTTAGTGCCCTCAGGCCCAGCCGGTCACAGGAAGCGCCACAGGTGGTCGGCCGTGCCGTTGTCGTCGTACTGGACCACCTGGGCGCTGTTGGCGGTGGACATCCCGTCGACGCCCAGAACCTTTCCGCTGTTCTTGTTGCGGATGCGGTACCAGCCGTCGCCGTTGTCGACCAGCGCCCACAGGTGATCGTCCGTGCCGTTGTCCTCGAACTGCACGACGATCGCGCTGTTTTCCGTGGACATGCGGTCGACGCCGAGCACCTTGCCGCTGTTCCCGTTGCGGATCAGCTGCCAGCCGTTCCCCCGGTCGACGAGCTGCCAGGCGTGGTCGCCCGTTCCCGTGTTGTCGAACTGCACCACGCGCGCGCTGTTCTCGGTCGACATTCCGTCGACGGCCAGGACCTTGCCGCTGTTCTTGTTGGCGAGTCTGCGGAACGGTGGTTCCGGCGTCCACTGCCGGCCGTCCGGAGCGGCCGTCGGGAAGGACGTGACGCGGAGCCGGGCGGCTCCCATCGGGACGAGGGTGACCGTCTCGACCGGCGCGTCACTGCGGGCGGGAGAGTCCTGCAAGGGGGCGACGACGTGTTCGTCGTCCGCGACCCACTCCTGGATCCTGCGCGCCTGCGCCGTGATCGACACGGGCGTGGTGGCGAGGGTGAACGGCTGGTCGGGGACGGCGGAACCGGTCCGTGCCGGGCTCAGTGAAGTCCCGGGCACGAGGCCGTAGTTCCATCCGGCGGTGGCGTGCACCTCGTACGCGGGGAAGGCGTCGTCCCCCGCGTAGCGGTCGTAGCGTTCCCCGATCCTCAACGAGTAGGTGAGGGGCCCCTGCTCGACGCTGACCGCGCCCTGCGGGCCGGGCCAGGAGCGCAGCCGTGCCTGCTGGGGCAACCGCAGCCGGACCACGTCGCCGTCGTGCCATGTGCGGTCGACGCGCGCCCAGGACGGACCGTCCGAGGCCGCGAACGCGGCTCCGTTGACGAGCAGTTGGGGACCGGTGCACCAGCCGGGCACCCGCAGCCGCAGCGGGAAGCGCACCGGCCGGGGCGTGGAGACGGTGAACGTGACCGTGTCCTGGAAGGGGTAACCGGTCTCCTCGGTGACGGTCACGGTCGTTCCGCCGGCGACGGCGGCCCTGACCTGGCTCGGCGCGTAGAGCGCTGCGACCAGGCCCGCGTCGGCGTCGGTGAGCCAGAGCTCCTCGGTGAAGTAGGGCCACCCCATGCCGTAGTTGTGGGGGCAGCAGCGGTACTGGTCGACGCCCGCCTGGAAGGACTGCATCGCGAAGCCGTTCTGGAACTGGCCCTGCGTCTTGGGGTGGTCGTCGAGGTCGACGCTGTTGGCGCTGGTGATGTAGTGGACGGACTTGCCCTCGGGGTCGAGGGAGGCGGGGAGCATGTTGAACGCCAGGTCCTCGCAGCGGTCGGCCCACACCGGGTCGCCGGTGACGCGGGTCAGCAGCTCGTGGCTGGCCATGAACTCGACGATGCCGCAGGTCTCGAAACCCTGCCGGGGGTCCGCGAATCCGGGGCGGTAGTTCTCGTCACCGGCCAGCCCGCCGCCGGGGAAGCGCCCGTAGGTGCCCATCACCGCGTCGTAGGCGCGGTACGTGGCCTGCGTGAGGTCGGCGGATCCGGTCAACTGCCCGTACTGGGCGGGTTCGCGGAAGCCCTGGGCGATGTTCACGTTGTGCCGGCTCGGGGTGGCTCCGGTCCAGTCGGCCCCGTAGCGGTGCATCTTGGCCGCGAGGTCCAGCAGGAAGGCCTCGCCGGTGCGCCGGTACAGCCAGACGGCGACGTCGAGTCCGTCGCCCCAACGGTAGGACACCCAGCTGGTGTTGAACGCTCCGGGACCCTGGCTGTTCATATAGCGCAGGAAGCGGACGAGGAACGGCACGATCCGCTGGTCGTGGGTGTATTCCTCCTGCGTCCGCAGCGCCTGGAGCAGGGGCAGGAAGGGCCAGAAGTCCGGTCCGCCGTTGAGCGCCGTGCGTAACCCGCGCGGCCCGAAGAAGCCATCGCTCTGCTGGGTCGCGAGGATCCCGTCGACCCAGGCGCCCGACCGTGCCAGCGCGTGCGCGTCACCCGTGGCGATCGCCAGCGGGATGTAGCCGCGCAGCCAGTAGGGCACCTCCTCCCAGGCGTCGTGCTCGGGATGCACCCAGCCGGTCGCCGAGAAGTCGAGGAAGTGCGAGAGGTTCTCGTACGTGCCGCACAGTCCGGCGAGCTGGAGCCGGAGCTGCCCGGCGAGCCAGCCGCGGGCGGTCACGCTTCCGGGCGGCAGCTTCTGGAACGCGTCGGCCGGCACCCCCGCGGCCGCCGGCCGGGGCTGCGCGGCCGCCGTCCCCGTGAACGTGCCCCCGAGTGCCGCGGCGCCCAGCGCGCCGGAGCCCAGGGCCAGGATTCTCCGTCTGCTCACCGACATGGAGGTGACCTGCCTTCCCGCGTCTTCTACAACGTTGGAAAAATAGTGCCGCGGACATGACAGCACGACGGGGTCCGGCTGTCCATAACGCGAACCACGGCATCCGGGCGCGCCGGACGCCGGCCGAAGGCGCCGCACCACTGCCGGGAACCGTGTGAACACCGGTGCGCCTGAGCCCGGTTGCCTTGTTACCGAATGCGGACAAAGCAGAGTGAACAATGCTCGTCCGGGCGTCATCTCATGGGGTGTAGCGAAACAGCCGATGCGGCCGGTCACCCTGCGAGAGCGAGGGAGGGTGCCGCGTCCCGGCAGACCATGGGGGAGCTTTCATCATGACCACGTACCGTGCCCGACGTACCGCCCGTACCGCCGCCCTGGCCACCGTCACCGCCGCTCTGGCGCTGGGACTGACCGCCTGCGGCGGCGCCGACGGCGGCTCGAAGGCGGCGGGTCCCGACCACACCGCGGGGACCGCCCTCGGTCGGCCCGCCTCGGCCGGGGACGCCAAGGGCGGCGCGGCGAAGGCCGTCAGCGGTGGAGACACCAAGCAGGGGGCGCCCTCGGCGAACGCGGCGGGCGGGGCGCAGGAGATCACGAGCAAGAGCGCGACGGCCGGCACCCAGCCGTGCCACGGAGACGGGATGCTGGTCACCGCCGTGCACCGGTTCGCCGGCCAGCAGGGCGACCACCTGCTGCTCACCGCGGTGAACGAGGGCAGCAAGCCCTGCTGGGTGACCTCCTTCCCGGCCGTGGTGCTCGACTGGAACAAGGCCGACGTCGCACTCCCGCACTCCAAGAAGGACGCCCCGGGCGGCGACAAGCGCATAACGCTCCAGCCCGGAGCCAAGGTCTACAGCGCGGTGAACCTCTTCGACTACGGCTCCAAGAACCACACGGCGCAGTCGCTCGCCTTCGCGCTGCGCGGCGAGGACGGTCGCCCCGGCCCCTTCTACTCCGTCGTCGGCAAGGGACAGAACCAGAAGTTCACCTGGACCGAGGCCGACGTGCTGAACTGGAACACCAGGAAGCCGTACGACTTCTGACGGTCCGCCGGCCGATGGGACCGGCCGGCCGCCGGGGATGACGGACGTCGAGGCGCTCGCGCGGCGAGGTGAAGCCCACCTCGCGCTCGGGCGGTTCGCCGACCATGCCCCCCACGACGGCCCGCCGTGCCGTGTCCCGGGGTCGAGCCGGGAC
>NZ_JBHXDQ010000050.1:0-68989 GCF_042725875.1 Streptomyces sp. NPDC127038
GCTTGTCGACGACCGGCAGCATCTCCTTGGGAGTGGCCTTGGTGGCCGGCAGGAACCGGGTGCCGAGGCCGGCCGCGGGAATGACAGCCTTGGTGATCCTGGGGTGCGACTCAGTCATGTCCGCAACCATAACCGGTGGCTATGTGCAGAATCTGTGACTCCGGATGATTCAAGATCATATGAGCGGATCAAGAGAACTACAGGAGCCACCTGTGAGAAACGCCGGACCTGAACCGGATCCTGACAAGCGAACGTTGCGACGGGAACTCCTGCGGGTGAGAAACGGGTTGACGGCCGGTGACGTGCGGGAAACCACCGAGGCCCTGGCAGCCCGCGCCCTGGAACTGCCCGAACTGGCGCGGGCCCGCACGGTGGCGGCCTATGTCTCCGTGGGGAGCGAACCGGGAACGCTCGCGCTCCTGGACGCGCTCCGCGCGCGCGGGGCGCGTGTCCTGCTGCCGGTCCTGCTGCCGGACAACGACCTGGACTGGGGCGCGTACACCGGGCCCGAGTCCCTGGCGGAGGTCCGGCACGGCGGCAGGATGGCCCTTCTGGAGCCCGCGGGCGAGCGGCTGGGGCCCGAGGCCGTCCAGGAGGCCGACGCCGTCCTGCTGCCCGGCCTCGCCGTCGACGCGCGCGGGATGCGGCTGGGGCGCGGCGGAGGCTCGTACGACCGCGTCCTGGCCCGGCTGGAGCGCTCGGGGGCCGGTCCCGCGCTCGTGGTGCTCCTGTACGACACCGAGGTCGTGGACCGGGTGCCGGCCGAGGCCCACGACCGGCCCGTCCACGCGGTGGTGACCCCCTCCGGAGTGCGCCGCTTCCGCTGACGGCCGCCGGGCGCCGGTCGGCTTCCGCCGGCAGGCGGCGAACGCGAAGCGGCCCTCCACGCGTGCGTGGAGGGCCGCTTCTTCCGTCAGGCACCTGTTGCGGCGGGACCGCCGAGGCTTCAGGGCTTCAGGACCAGCGTGTCGCTCGTCTTGTCGTCGACGGCCTTCTTGCTGAAGGCCCACGGCAGGAGCTCTCCCTTGGCCCACAGCTCCGTCTGGTCGGTGTAGTGCGCGCTGTAGGCGTGCCCCGAGGCGCCCGAGAGGTTGATCCACTTGGACTTGTCGAGGTCCCCGAGGTTGACGACCATCCGCATCGAGGGAACCCAGACCACGCCGTAGCCGCCCGCCGCGTTCCAGCCGGTCGCGTTGACCGTCGCCTCGCCGCCGCTGAGGTTCCAGGGGCCGCGGTTGAGCATGTACTGGAGGAAGTCGGGGCCTTCGGTGCCGAGCGTCTGGTTCTTCAGGAACAGGCGGTGCAGCCGGCCCCAGTTCCAGGTGTCGATGTCCTTGCCGAGCTTGGCGGTGAGCTCCCAGCGGGCGTCCGTCATGGCCCGGGCGAACAGCTTGTCCCGGCTGGTGGAGGCGTCCTGGGTACGCGTCCCCGGCAGCTTCCACCAGTCGTTGTGCTCGTCGTCGATGATCTTGCGGACCACCTCGAACCAGCGGTCGCCGCCGTCCGGCTGCGCCTGGTCGGGCTCGCGCTCGCCGCACTCGCGCACCAGCTGGTCCTCGTCCGCGGGACCGGTGTTGTCGGCGGGCTCGACCCACAGGCACTGGCCCTTGACCCGCAGCTCCTTGGGCAGCTTGTTGCCGAAGGCGAGCTTGAGGATGTTGCGCCAGGTGGCGTTGAAGTAGGCGGCCGCGGCGGAGTCGGCGTCCTGGGTGTAGTCCCAGCCCTCCAGGAGCTTCTGCGCGTCGCGGACGTCCTTGTCGGGCACGTCGATCTTGAGCAGCTTGGGCACGATGAGCTTGGCGATCTCGCTGCTGTTGTCCAGCTGCATCTGGCGCATGTCATCGGTCGAGATCTTGGCGCCGCCCTTGGTCTTCGCCTCGATCAGATCGGTGATCCGCTGGCTGCGGGTGCCGTAGCCCCAGTCGGTGGTGAGCGTGTACGGGTACTTGTCCGGCTCGACGACCGCCTGGTTGGCGGTCACGATGTAGCCGCGCTTGGGGTTGTACTCGTAGGGCAGCGCGGACTGCTTGATGTAGCCGGTCCAGCGGTACTTGGAGTCCCAGCCGGGCGAGGGCAGCGAGCCGTCGTCGCCCTTGGCGCGGGTGGGGATCTTGCCGGGGAGCGTGTAGCCGATGTTGCCGCTCGCGCCGGCGCCGTCGGCGTAGATCAGGTTCTGGGACGGCACCTGGAAGGAGGCGGCCGCCTTGCGGAACTCGGACCAGTTCGACGCCTTGTCCATCGCGAAGACGGCGTCCATGGTGTTGCCCGGGTCCAGCGCGGTCCAGCGCAGTGCTATCCCGTAGCCGTCGCCGCGGTCGGGCGCCCCGGAGTCGACCGTGGCCTTCTTGCCGACCTGGACGAGTTCGTCGTCACGGTCGGAGAGCAGCGGCATCCCGTCCTGGGTCTGCCGGACGACGATCGTCTTGTCGGCACCGCCCGCGACCTTGATCGTCTCCTTACGGGTGGTGAAGGGGAGCACCTTGCCGTCGTACGTGTAGCCGTCGCCGGTGACCTTCTCCAGGTAGAGGTCGGTGACGTCGACCCCGGAGTTGGTCATGCCCCAGGCCATGTCCGCGTTGTGGCCGATGACCACACCGGGCATGCCCGCGAAGGTGTATCCCGTGACGTCGTACTGGCACTTGGCGGAGATCGCGGTGCAGTGCAGGCCCATCTGGTACCAGACCGAGGGCAGCGACGCGGACAGGTGCGGGTCGTTGGCGAGCAGCGGCTTGCCGGTGATGGTGTGGCTCCCGGCGACGACCCAGGAGTTGGAGCCGATGCCGTTGCCGTTCACGCCGACGGCGGTGGGCAGGCCGTCGAGGACCTTGTAGAGCCCCGAGAGCTGGCTCTGGAAGCCGGTGGGCGCCGCGGTGTTGCCCGCGAGCCCGGTGCCGGCCGTGGTCGTCGAGGTGGAGGCGGTGGGGCCGTACGTTCCGGTGACGCTGTCGTACGAGCCCTCGCGGACGATCGTCTTGTTCCGGCCGTACGGGTACTCCGGGTACAGGTCCGCGATCTGCTTCGGGCCGAGGCGGCTCGTCATCAGGGAGCGGTCGATCTCCTCCTGCATGTTGCCGCGCAGGTCCCAGGCCATCGCCTTGAGCCACGACACCGAGTCGACCGGGGTCCACCGGGTCGGCTTGTAGTCGTTGGTGAAGCCGAGCGCCGCGTACTCCAGGGAGAGGTCCTTGCCGCTCTTGCCCTTCAGATAGGCGTTGACACCCTCGGAGTAGGCCTGGAGGTACTTCTTGGTGGAGGGCGACAGCTTGGTGTCGTACTCCTTCTTCGCGATCCGGTCCCAGCCGAGGGTGCGCAGGAACTCGTCGTTCTTGACCTGCCCGCCGCCGAACATCTCGGACAGCCGGCCCGAGGTCATGTGGCGGCGCACGTCCATCTCGTAGAACCGGTCCTGCGCCTGGACGAAGCCCTGGGCCATGAACAGGTCCTCGTCGGACGAGGCGTAGATCTGCGGGATCCCGTTGCCGTCGCGCTGCACCGTCACGGGGCCCGACAGGCCGTCGAGCTGGATGGAGCCCTTGGTCTGCGGGAAGGAGGCGCGCACCGTGCTGACGCTCCAGTACGCGCCGAAGGCAAGGCCTCCGATGATGGCGAGAACCAGGACAATCAAGAACAGTCGGGCTTTGCGCCCCTTCTTCCTGCCGGACTTGCCGGGCTGCTGGCCGGAAGAGGCGGTGGTGTTGGGGGGCATCGCTGTCCTTGCTGTCCTAACGCGAGCGGCAGGCGGTCACGGAGTGCTGGGGCAACCATAGGCGCAGGGCCAACCGCGCCTTGACGCGGAGTGGGAAACCGGGAAGCACGACTGTTCGATCTTGCCCCCGGGAACGTCAAGAAAGCGTCAAGAGTTAGGTAAGGTAACGAAGTACTTGCACTGAAGTGGCCGGCTTCCGGTGCCGGGATCCGGCCGCCGCACCGGCGGACCGGATCGGCGAGAAAGGAACAGCCCCTGACTGTCCACCACCTCAACCAGCTCCTGCTCGTGTGCTCGCTCGTCCTGCTCTTCGCGGTGGCGGCGGTCCGGATCTCCTCACGCAGCGGGCTTCCCACCCTGCTCGTGTACCTGGGGATCGGCGTCGCGATCGGCCAGGACGGGATCGGCGACATCCACTTCAGCAACGCCGAACTGACCCAGGTCATCGGGTACGCGGCCCTGGTCGTGATCCTGGCCGAGGGCGGTCTCGGCACGAAGTGGAGGGAGATCAGACCGGCCCTGCCGGCGGCCTCCGCGCTGGCGACGGTGGGCGTCGCGGTGAGCGTCGGCGTCACGGCCGCGGCCGCGCACTGGCTGATCGGCCTCGACTGGCACCAGGCGCTCATCATCGGGGCGGTCGTCTCCTCGACGGACGCGGCGGCCGTCTTCTCGGTCCTGCGCAAGATCCCCCTGCCCTCGCGCGTGACGGGCATCCTGGAGGCCGAGTCCGGCTTCAACGACGCCCCGGTGGTCATCCTGGTCGTCGCGTTCTCCACGGCGGGCCCGGTGGAGCACTGGTACGCGCTGATCGGCGAGATAGCGCTGGAGCTGGCCATCGGCGCCGCCATAGGTCTCGCGGTCGGCTGGCTGGGCGCGTACGGACTGCGGCACGTGGCACTGCCGGCCTCCGGCCTGTACCCCATCGCCGTGATGGCGATCGCCGTCGCGGCCTACGCCGCCGGCGCACTCGCCCACGGCAGCGGCTTCCTCGCCGTCTACCTCGCCTCCATGGTGCTCGGGAACGCGAAACTGCCCCACTGGCCCGCCACCCGGGGCTTCGCCGAGGGGCTCGGCTGGATCGCCCAGATCGGCATGTTCGTGCTGCTCGGACTCCTGGTCACCCCGCACGAGATGGGCGACGACATCGTCCCGGCCCTGCTCATCGGCCTGGTGCTGACGATGGTGGCGCGGCCCCTGAGCGTGGTCGCGAGCCTGCTGCCGTTCCGCATCCCGTGGCAGGAGCAGGCACTGCTGTCCTGGGCGGGGCTGCGCGGCGCCGTGCCCATCATCCTGGCGACGATCCCGATGGTGAGCGGCATCGAGGGGAGCAGACGGATCTTCAACATCGTCTTCGTCCTGGTCGTCGTCTACACCCTCGTCCAGGGTCCGACCCTGCCGTGGCTGGCCCGCAAGCTCCGTCTCGGGGAGTCCACCGGCGCCGCCGACCTCGGCATCGAGTCGGCGCCCCTGGAGCGGCTGCGCGGCCATCTGCTGTCCGTCGCGATCCCCAAGGGGTCGCGGATGCACGGTGTCGAGGTGGGCGAGCTGCGGCTGCCCCCGGGCGCGGCGGTCACGCTCGTCGTCCGCGAGGCGAAGTCCTTCGTGCCCGCGCCGACGACGGTGCTGCGTCTCGGCGACGAACTGCTGGTCGTGGCGACGGACCCGGTCCGCGACGCGACCGAGCGGCGGCTGCGCGCGGTGGGCCAGGGCGGCAAGCTCGCCGACTGGCTGGGCGTCGGGGACGGCGGGACGGAACACCGGACACAGCACCGAACGGGTCTGTGACCGGTCCGGCGAAGTTCTTACGTGACTTCGAACATGAATCCGGAAGAAGTGGGGGGCATTCACAGGCGTGCGACCACATCGTGCTCTTTTTCACAGGCCCGGCCCGAGGGTCACCCCCTGTACGATGAACGCACACCTTGATCGAACCAACTCTGCCTGACGCAGAGCTGGCGCGACCGTATGGCGGCCGTGACGTCCTTCCGCAGGGGGCGCCGGTATCTACCGCAGATCCGCGCAAGAGGACAGCTCTCGGCGCCCCCGCACGGGCGCGCTACCAGGCGGCAGAAAGGCACGGGCCGTGGCATCCACGGTCACCTCCCGCCCGGGATACGGACAGCTGCTGCGCACCCGCGGCGCCTGGACGTTCCTGCTCCCCGGCTTCGCCGCCCGTCAGCCGTTCGCCATGCTGACGATCTCCATCGTGCTGCTCGTGCAGCACACCACCGGCTCCTACGGTGCCGCCGGCGCGGTCGCGGCCGTCACCGGTGTCTCCATGGCGCTGTTCGCGCCCTTCACCGGGCGTCTGGCCGACCGGAACGGACAGCGGGCCGTCCTGCTGCCCGGCGTCCTCGTGCACGCCCTGGCCGGCTTCTCCCTGACCGCGCTCGCGCTGGCGGGCGCCCCCTTGTGGGTGCTCTTCGCCGCCGCGGTGCCGACCGGCGCCTCCGTGCCGCAGATCAGCCCGATGGTGCGGGCCCGGTGGGGCGTCAAGCTCCAGGACTCGCCCCTGATGCCGACCGCGGCCGCGTTCGAGTCCGTCACGGACGAGCTGACGTTCGTCTTCGGCCCCCTGCTCGCCACGGCGCTGTGCACGGCCGTCGCCCCGGCGGCGGGCCTGCTGACCGAGGCGTCGCTGACCCTCGTCGGCGGTCTGCTGTTCGCCGCGCAGAGGAGCACGCAGCCCGCGGTCACCGCCGCCGGGCACGCGCGCGTGGAGCACGTCTCCGCCCTGCGGATCCCCGGGGTGCGCGTTCTTGTCATGACCTTCCTGGGCATCGGCTCGGTCTTCGGCGGCATGCAGGTCTCGCTGGCCGCGTACAGCCAGTCGATCGGCGAGCCCGGCCTGAACGGTGTCCTGTACGGCGTCTTCGCGGCCGGCAACATGCTCTCGGGCATCGTCTGCGGCGCCGTCGCCTGGAAGGTGGCCCCGCAGCGGCGTCTCGTCCTCGGGTACGCCGCCCTCGCGCTGGCCGCCTCCGGACTGTGGGCCGCCAACTCGGTGATCGTGCTCGCCGGCCTCGGTCTGGTGGTCGGCATGTGCATCGCTCCGAGCCTGATCACCGGCTACACGCTGGTCGAGAGCCTCGTCCCGCAGGGCGCCCGCACCGAGGCCTTCACCTGGCTCACCGGCGCCGTGGCGCTCGGCCAGGCGGCGGCCGTCACGGTGGCGGGACAGCTGGAGGACAGGCTGTGGGACGGCGCGGGGTTCCTGGTCCCGATGGCCGGTACCGCACTGGCCCTGGCGACCCTCGTGACCCTGAGGTCGCGTCTCGCCACGGAGACCCCGAGCCGCGCCGTCGCACGTGGCGTCGGTCACCGCGTGCCGGTGACAGTGGACTGATCTCGCGGAATACGTCAGTATGGACCGTCGTTAGCACTCACTGAGTGAGAGTGCCAGGAGGAAGACAAGTGCCGACCTACCAGTACCAGTGCACCGAGTGCGGCGAGGGCCTCGAGGCGGTGCAGAAGTTCACCGATGACGCCCTGACCGAATGCCCGAATTGCAACGGCCGCCTGAAGAAGGTGTTCTCGGCCGTCGGCATTGTCTTCAAGGGCTCCGGCTTCTACCGCAACGACAGCCGCGGCTCCTCGTCGAGCAGCTCGCCCGCGTCGAAGCCGTCGACGACCACGTCGTCGTCCACGTCCTCGGACACGAAGTCCTCGTCGTCGACGTCCGGCTCGTCGTCCTCGGGCGCGAAGTCGTCGGGCACCGGCTCGGCCGGCAGCTCCGCCGCTTAAGGACCCACGGTCCGCAGGGGCCGCGGCCCCGGTCCGCCGTGGCCACCAGGCCTCGCCGCGCGGCCCCGCCGCAGGGCGACCCGGCCTCACAGGGCTCGTTCCACGGGACCCCGTCGTCGCACGACGACGGGGTCTTCGGCGTTCCCGCCCGTCTCCGCCGTCCGGGGCAGCCCGTAGGGTGCCGTTCATGGCGAACACGGAGAACCCACAGACCCCGGCCGCCGGCGGGCGGCCGACGGCCCCGGCCGAGATCGGCGTCATCGGCGGCTCGGGCTTCTACTCCTTCCTCGACGACGTGACCGAGCTGAGGGTGGACACCCCCTACGGGCCGCCGAGCGACTCCCTCTTCCTCGGCGAGATCGCCGGGCGGCGGGTCGCCTTCCTGCCGCGTCACGGCCGCGGCCACCATCTGCCGCCGCACCGGATCAACTACCGGGCGAACCTGTGGGCGCTGCGCTCGGTCGGCGCCCGCCAGATCCTCGGGCCCTGCGCGGTGGGCGGACTGCGCCCCGAGTACGGGCCCGGCACCCTGCTCGTCCCCGATCAGTTCGTGGACCGTACGAAGGCCCGGTCGCAGTCCTTCTTCGACGGGCTGCCGCTGCCCGACGGCACGGTGCCGAACGTGGTGCACGTGTCGCTGGCCGACCCGTACTGCCCCGTGGGCCGCGAGGTCGCCCTGGAGTCCGCGCGGGGACGCGACTGGGAGCCGGTGGACGGCGGCACGCTCGTGGTCGTCGAGGGTCCGCGGTTCTCCACCCGGGCCGAATCGCTCTGGCACCAGGCGCAGGGCTGGTCGGTGGTCGGCATGACCGGGCACCCCGAGGCCGCGCTCGCCCGCGAACTGGAGCTCTGCTACACGTCGTTGACGCTGGTCACCGATCTCGACGCGGGTGCCGAGTCCGGTGAGGGCGTCTCGCACGACGAGGTGCTGAAGGTGTTCGCCGCGAACGTGGACCGGCTGCGGGGCGTGCTCTTCGACGCGGTCGCGGCACTGCCGGCGAACGGATCACGCGACTGCCTGTGCACCAACGCGCTGGGCGGGATGGACCCGGGCTTCGAGCTGCCGTGACCCCGGCCTGAACAAGGGCGGAACCTCCCGTTCGGGTGAGGGAGCTGTCCACAGGGCGCCGCTTGTCCACGGGCGCCCACGGGTTCGGCCGCGAGAGCTCATCGTGGGAGCGCAAGCCGGTCCCTCGTCGCAGGTGGTGGTCACCATGGCACAGCTCTCCCAGCACATCCGTCCGCCGGGCGCGGACACTCCTCCGACCCGCGAGGTGCCGCAGTTCGCGCCCGTGCGGGTGCGGGGCGCGCGCCATCGTCTGCGCCTGCTGACCCGGCACAGGAGGCGGGCGGCGGCCGCCTGCCTGGCCATGACGGCCGCCGCACTCGTGGCGGCCGGCCCCGGGGACGACGGGCGGGGGCGCGGGCACCCGGTGTCCGGCCCCCCGGCAGCCTCCGCGTCCGCCTCCACCGCCTCGCGCGTACGCGGTCCGGGTGCGGCGGGGACGGTGCGGGCGCCGGTCCGGATCGCCGACGGCGCGACGGTGAGCCTGCTGCGCCCCGGCGACCGGGTCGACGTGGTCGCGGCGGACGCCGGCGGCGAGGTGCGGGTGGTCGCGGCCGGGGCGCGCGTCACCGGGGTCCCGGACGTCGGCGCCACCGGCACCGGGGCGCTGGTCGTCCTCTCCGTTCCCCGCGCGACGGCCGTGCGGCTGGCGGGCGCGGGCACGACGTCACGGCTGGCGGTGACCTTGCGATGAACGACGAAACCGTCTCAAGTCCCTCGCACGAGCTACCCAGTTCACCGGTCCGGGTAGGACCTGCCGTAGGTTGCGGAGCTGTTTGTTCCACAACCTGCGCGGAGGGGCCTCCTAGTGAGCGACAATCATCAGCCCGGTGTCTGGGAGGGCTTCAAGGCCTTCATCATGCGGGGCAACGTCATCGACCTCGCTGTCGCCGTGGTCATCGGCGCGGCCTTCACCAACATCGTCAACTCCGTGGTGAAGGGGATCATCAACCCGCTCATCGGCGCTGTCGGCACGAAGAACCTCGACAGCTACTACTCCTGCCTGGAGAGCCCCTGCACGGGCACCGGGGCGAACGCCACGGGCATCCGCATCATGTGGGGCTCGGTGCTGGGCGCCTCGCTCCAGTTCCTGATCACCGCCACCGTCGTGTACTTCCTGATGGTGCTGCCGATGTCCAAGTTCCTGGCCCGGCAGGCGGAGCGCCAGAAGGCGAAGGACGGCACGCGGGAGGTCATCGAGGTGACCGAGCTGGAGGTGCTGAAGGAGATCCGCAACGAACTGATCGCCCAGCGCGGTCAGGGACACCGCCCGTACTGACGGCGGAGCCGGGTGCGCGGGCCCGCCGGCACGGCGGGCGCCGTCGCGCCGGGGCCGGAGGCCGCGATCCCGGGGGCGGGAACACCCCGGGCCGGGCTCAGATGTGGTGGGGCGGCTTCTCGTCGAGGAAGCGCCTGAGGTCGGCGGCGCTGTCACCGGTGCCGTCGGCCCGCTCGCCCCACCCGCGGTCCGTATCGTCCGAGGACTGCTGGTTCAGCGGATCGTCGAAGACCAGGGCCGGCTTCGGATCACGCGGTTCGGGGGCGGGGGCGGGGCTCATGCTCCAAGCGTACGCCGCGGGCGCGGGCGGCCGAGCCGGGCGTTCGCGGGACTTTTCTGCTGTGCTTGGCCCCATGACCTCCCGCTCCGCTCCGGAACCCCCCTCCTCACCACGGTCCGCGGGCCACTGGCCGCTGCGCAGGATGACCGCCCGCGGCCGCGAGGAGGAGCACCGCGTCGCGTCACCGCTGGAGCTCCTGTTCGACCTGTGCTTCGTGGTGGCCATCGCCCAGGCGGGCTCCGAGCTGGTGCACGCCGTGGCGCAGGGGCACGCGGGCCAGGGCATCCTCGACTACGCGATGATCTTCTTCGCCATCTGGTGGGCGTGGATGAACTTCAGCTGGTTCGCCTCGGCCTACGACAACGACGACGTGCTCTACAGGGTGGTCACGCTGGTGCAGATCGCCGGCGTCCTGGTCCTCGCGGCCGGGGTGTCGAAGGCGTTCGAGAACCACGACTTCCTGGTCGTCTGGCTGGGCTACGCCATCATGCGGTTCGCGATGATCGCGCAGTGGCTGCGGGTGGCCCGGTCCACCGAGGGCACCGAGAGAACCACGGCCCTGCGGTACGCGGGCGGCGTGCTGCTGTGCCAGATCGGCTGGCTCGGCCTGCTCTTCGCCCCGGAGGCGGGCCGCCCGTGGGTCTTCCTGGTGGTGGCCCTCGCCGAGCTGTGCGTCCCGCTCTACGCGGAGAAGGACTTCACCACGTCCTGGCATCCGCACCACATCGCCGAGCGGTACGGACTGTTCACGATCATCGTGCTGGGCGAGACGATCGCCGCGGCCACCGTCGCGGTGAAGTCGGCCGTCGACGAGCACGACGCGCTCGGCGAGCTGCTGCCCATCGCGGCGGGCGGCCTGCTGATCGTGTTCTCCGCCTGGTGGATCTACTTCGTGGTCCCGATCCACGGCCATCTGCGCTCCAGCGGACAGGCCTTCCTGTGGGGGTACGGCCACTATCTGATCTTCTCGTCGGCCGCCGCGATCGGCGCGGGACTCGAGGTCGCGGTGGAGCAAACGGTCGGCACGGCGCACATCTCGGCGCTCTCGGCGTCCGCCGCGGTGACGCTGCCGACCGCCCTGTACTTCCTCGCCGTCTGGGGCCTGCACTCCCGCCACTTCAAGGTCGGCATCGCCCAGCAGGTCGTCCTGCCGGCCACCGCCCTGCTCGTCATCCTGTGCACCTTCCTGGGCGACTGGGCGGTACTGACCGCCGGCGTCGTCTCCGCGCTGTCGGTGGCGGCCGGGGTGGTGATGACCACGCGGACGGCGACACCGGAGGCGGCGACCGGAGCGGTGGAAGGCGCGTAGGGAGCGGCGCAGAGAGGGGCCTCGGGGCCGCGGCCGGGGAAGACTGGGCGCATGACGGTTGACGCTCTGACAGATGTCGTGGGGCTGCGGGTCGGGCACGCGACGCGCAGCGGGGAGGGCTGGCTCACGGGGACGACGGTGGTGCTCGCTCCCGAGGGGGGCGTGATCGCCGCCGTGGACGTGCGCGGAGGCGGGCCCGGCACCAAGGAGACGGACGCGCTCGATCCGCGCAACCTCGTCCAGAGGATCGAGGCGGTGGTGCTGACCGGGGGCAGCGCGTACGGGCTGGACTCGGCGTCCGGTGTGATGGCCTGGCTGGAGGAGCGCGGGCGCGGGGTGCGGGTGGGCCCGGACCCGACGCATGTCGTCCCCGTCGTGCCCGCGGCCTGCGTCTTCGATCTCGGGCGCGGCGGCGATTTCCGGGCGCGGCCGGACGCCTCCACCGGAGCCGCCGCGGTCGGCGCGGCCGACGCGAGCCCGCTGCGCGCCCCGGTGCGCGAGGGCTCCGTGGGCGCCGGCACGGGGGCGGTGGTCGGGCAGCTCAAGGGCGGGGTCGGGACGGCCGGCGCCGTGCTGGAGTCCGGTGTCACGGTGGGCGCGCTGGTGGTGGTCAACGCGGTGGGCTCGGTGGTGGAGCCGGAAACGGGGGCGCTGTACGGGGAGTTGGCGCGGGGACGTACGGCGGGTCCGTCCGCCGCCGTACGCGAGGCCGCCCGGCTGCGGCTCGCGGAGGCCGCCGCGAGGAACGCGCCGCCGCCACTGAACACCACGCTCGCCGTCGTCGCCACCGACGCCGCTCTGACCCGGGCGCAGGCGCAGAAGCTCGCGGGTACGGCGCACGACGGGATCGCGCGGGCCGTACGGCCGGTGCATCTGCTGAACGACGGGGACACGGTGTTCGCGCTGGCCACGGGCGACCGGCCGCTCGCCGCCAGCAACCCCCTGGCGCTCAACGAGATCCTCGCGGCGGGCGCGGACCTGGTGACCCGCGCGATCGTGCGCGCGGTGCGCGCGGCGGAGCCGGTGGACGGGGCGGGCGGGGCGTGGCCGTCGTACGAGGAGCTGTACGGGGAGGCTGGACGGGGGAGTTCGTAGCGGCCGGGAACTGGTGCGGCAAGGGCGCCTTGCCGGACAATGGGGGCGACGGCCGGAACCTTTCGCGGGACACTTGAACCGCTGGAAGTGCCTTCTGACGAGGGCCTTTTGAGGTTCCCGCGAGCCGCGGGGGAACTCGTCGCGCGGCCCGCCCGTTTTCCGTCCGCACGTTTTCTCGGTTCGCGGACATGATGTCCGACCGAGGGGCTACGGTATGCACCCACAAGGTGACATGCAGCAACGCCGGGAGAAACCTTGAGCGTTCCGTACGAGACAGCAGCGTACGAACCACCCGAGTCGCCCGAGTCTCCGGAGGAGCATCTCGCACGACTTCTTGGCCGCGCCCTGAACTCGTTCGAGCTGCCCGACGAGGCGATACGGCGGCTCGACTGCGCGCTGGCGCACGACAGTTCGCTGCACTCCGCGCACCACAGCGCGGGGCTGCACCGCGAGACGTACCGGCACACCTGGCTGCTCGCCGACGGTTCCGCCGTGACGCTGTGGGAGCTGGTGCACAACACGGCGACGGGCCGCGACGCCCAGCACGAGGTGTATGTCGACGAGGAGGAGCTGCGGACCGCCACGGCCCGGCTCCCGCTGCCGCCGGACGCGCCGGACTTCGAACTGCCGGTCTTCGTGCAGCTGTCGTCGATCCCGGAGCCGCGGCACACCTACGTGCCCGACGACTCGGCGGATCACGCGCGGCGGCTTCTGCGGCGCGCGGAGAATCCGGACCGGCCGGACGCCGATCTCACCTCCCTGCTGCTCCGGGAGGCGTTCGCGCACCAGATCACCCAGGCTTTCGGGCGTCCTTGCCGGGCCGGGCAGGCCGGGCTCTGCTTCTCGCTCTACGAGCACGCGTTCCTGCTGCGCGACGGGCGGGAGATCTCCCTGTGGGAGGTCGAGCACACGGCGACCCCGGACCGGCGGCACATGTGCGAGGTGTACGCGTCCGAGGACGCGGCCCGGGACGCGATGGAGCGCCGGGCGGCACGACTGGGCTGAGACGGGGAGGGGCCCGGCACCTCGGGTGCCGGGCCCCTCCCCGTTCGGACCTCCGTGTCACGCGGATGAGGGCGGACGCGGGACGGGGATCGGCCCCGGCCCGCGAGAGCACCGCCCTGTCGCGCGGGGCTCAGCCCTGGCCCGCGGGAATCAGCTCGTCCTGGTTCTGGCTCTGATCCGGCCCGGGCCCCTGGTCCTGATCCTGGCCCTGGTCCTGCGTGACCGGCTCGTCCTGGGCGCCCTCCACGTGCTGGGCCGGGCGCTTCGGCAGGGCGAACATCAGCAGGAAGATGACGGCCAGCACGGCGGCGACCCAGCCCAGCGCGTGCTGGAAGGCGTTCACGAAGGCCGGGCCCACCTGGGCGGCGGTCAGGCGGTCGCCGATCTCGCCGAAGAAGAGGACCGAGACCAGGCCGAGGCCGAGCGCGTTGCCCATCTGCTGCACGGTGTTGATCAGCCCCGAGGCCGAACCCGAGTGCTCGCGCGGGACGTCCGAGAGCACGGCGTCCGTCAGCGGCGCCACGATGAAGCCCATGCCCGCGCCCATGACCACCAGCGGGAGGGCCATCTGCCAGGACGCGATGCCCATGCCGTAGCGGTCGGACTCCCAGATGTAGAGCAGCACACCGATCGCCATGACCAGTGCGCCCGCCTGGAGCACCTTGCGCCCGAAGCGCGGCACGAGCAGCTGCACGGACATGCCCGCCGCCGCCGAGACCGCGATCGAGAACGGCACACCGGTCAGGCCCGCCCGCAGCGGGCTCCAGCCCAGTCCGATCTGCATGTACAGCGTCCAGACCAGGAAGAAGATGCCGAGCGCGACACCGAAGACGGTCTGTACGGCGATGCCCGCCGCGAAACTCTTCACCTTGAACAGCGACAGCTCGACCAGCGGGGAACCGTCCCGCGCCGTCTTGCGCCTCTCGTACGCCACCAGCGCCGCGAAGACCGCGAGGGAGCCGGCCATCGACAGGTAGCCCCACAGCGGCCAGCCCAGTTCGCGGCCGCGGGTCAGCGGATAGAGCAGCATCAGCAGGCCGAGGGTGACGAGGGCGACGCCGACGAGGTCGAGCTTGAGCGCCTTCGGGGCCTTGGACTCGCTGATGAAGCGGCGGCCCAGGATCAGCGCGACCACACCGACCGGCAGGTTGATGAGGAAGATCGGCCGCCACTCCAGGCCGAAGAGGTTCCACTCGGTGAGCAGCGCCCCGAGGAGCGGGCCCGAGACCGCGCCCAGTCCGACGATCGCGCCGAAGAGTCCGAAGACCTTGCCGCGCTCGTGCGCCGGGAAGGTGGCGTGCACGATCGACAGGACCTGGGGCACCATCATCGCGGCCATGGCGCCCTGGAGGATGCGCGAGGCGACGAGCATCTCGGGGTTCACCGCGAAACCGCACAGCGCGGAGGCGACCGTGAAGCCGGCCACGCCGAGGAGGAAGAGCCGCTTGCGGCCGTGGATGTCGCCGAGCCGGCCGCCGGTGACGAGCCCCGCGGCGAAGGCCAGCGCGTAGCCCGCGGTGATCCACTGGATCTGGCTGAAGGTGGCGCCCGCGTCCCGCTGGATCGACGGGATCGCGATGTTGACGATCGTGACGTCGACCAGGTCCATGAAGGCCGCGGTCATCACGATGGCGAGGGCGAACCAGCGCCGTCGGTCGGCCGCGGCGCCCGGTGCCGGGCTGCCGAGCGCTGTCTCGGGGGTGTCGGTGGAGGTCATACGACCAACGTAAAGGCCGATTAGGTCAGACCATGTCCTAGTTCTCCGGCACCCTGGAAGGCATGACGACGGATACGCCGGCGAGGCTCCTCCAGCTCCTCTCCCTGCTCCAGACGCCCCGCGAGTGGCCCGGCGGCGAGCTGTCCGAGCGGCTCGGGGTGTCGCGTCGTACGGTCCGCCGGGACATCGACCGGCTGCGCGAGCTGGGCTATCCGGTGCAGGCGACCAAGGGCGCGGACGGCGGCTACCGGCTGGTGGCCGGCACGGCGATGCCCCCGCTCGTCCTCGACGACGAGGAGGCCGTGGCCATCGCGGTGGGCCTGCGGGCCGGTGCCGGGCACGCGGTCGCGGGGGTCGACGAGGCCTCGGTGCGGGCCCTCGCGAAGCTGGAGCAGGTGCTGCCGTCCCGGCTGCGCCGCCGTGTGTCCGTGCTCCAGGCCGCGACCACCCCGCTGACCAGCGGGGACGGGGCCAGCATCGCGCCCGAGACACTGACGGTGATGGCGTCGGCCATCGCGGGACCGGAACGGCTGCGGTTCGCCTACCGCTCCGGGGACGGCACTCCGTCGCGGCGGCTGACCGAGCCGTACCGGCTGGTCTCCACCGGGCGCCGCTGGTATCTGGTCGCGTACGACCTGGACCGCGGCGACTGGCGGACGTTCCGCGTCGACCGGGTCACCGAGCCGTTCGCGACCGGCGCCCGGTTCACCCCGCGGGAGCTGCCGGAAGGGGACGCGGCCGAGTTCCTGCGGCGGTCGATGTACCGGCGCCAGGACACCTACACCTTCGACGTCGTGTTCGCCGCCCCGGCCGAGTTCGTCGCGGCGCGTGTGCCCGCCTGGGTCGGCGCGCCCGAGGCGGTCGACGAGCACAGCTGTCGGCTGCGGGCCTCCTCCAGCGACTCGGTGGACTGGCTGGCGGTGCGGATCGCGATGGTGGGCTGCGACTTCACGGTCCGGGAACCGCGAGAACTTGTGGATTACGTAAGGGTGTTGGGTGCAAGGCTGAGCCGGGCGGGGGAAGTGCCGCAGACTGACGGCGCTTGACCGTCGGCAGGACGTCACGGGGCACCACGGGGCGGTGACACCCGGTGGACCGTCGGCGACGGCAGGTTATGCCGCTGTGGCACAATCTGCCACCGGGTCACCCCGGGGTTCAGGTTCGGGGTGGCCCGTTCTCGTACCGCCCCACGACCCGGCCGGCCCCGTGCGCCCCGCGTCCACCGCACCTCTGCCCCGCGTCCGCCGCGCCTCCGCCACGCGCCCGCCGCACGCCCGCCGCACCTCCGCGCGCCCCGGAACGCCCGTCCGTCCGACCGCGCCGGAACGCACGTACCTCCGCCGGGTGCCCCGCAACGCAAGGGAGTCGAGCTCCGGCGCCGGGGGGGGGAGGCGCCGAAGCTCGACTCTGGGAGAGTCCCGGCGCGGGGGGGGTGTGCGTCGGGACTCGGTTCTTGGGAGCGGTCCGCTGCCGTCAGGTACGTCTGCTCGGTGGTTCCGCTCGGTGGTGCCGGTCGATGCTTGCGGTCGGTGCTTCCGTTCGCTGTCCGCCGCTCGGACGGGGCCCGAAGCGTGGACCCTGAAGTCTTGTTCCCAGGGGTCGCCCCATTGAAGCGGCCTTACGTGGCCATGTCTGGTCGACTTGTGGCCAACGTGCCACGACCGCCCGTGTGCGGACTGGGCGGGGCGGGTTCCGTGCCCGCGCGGCGAATGCACCCGTACGGCCCACTCACCCCGCCCACTCGACCCACCCCGGGAGCGTCGGAGCGCGCTCGGAGCGCTCCTCAGCCGGCCCCCGTACCCGCTACGCCGCCGCGTCGAATCCGGTGTCGCGCGCCAGCTTCTTCAGTTCCAGCAGGGCGTGCTTCTCGATCTGACGGATGCGCTCGCGAGTGAGCCCGTGCTCCTTGCCGACCTCCGTGAGCGTCCGCTCCCGGCCGTCCTCGATGCCGTACCGCATCTTGATGATGGACGCGGTGCGCTGGTCGAGGTGGCCGATCAGGTCGTCCAGCTCCTCGCTGCGCAGCAGCGTGAGGACCGACTGCTCGGGCGAGACAGCCGAGGTGTCCTCGAGCAGGTCGCCGAACTGGGTCTCGCCCTCGTCGTCCACGGCCATGTTCAGCGAGACCGGGTCGCGCGCCCAGTCCAGTACGTCGCCCACCCGCTCGGGTGTCGTGCCGAGCTCGGCGGCTATCTCCGCGTGCTCGGGCTCGCGCCCGTTCTCACGGTTGAACTCGCGCTGCACACGGCGGATCCGGCCCAGTTCCTCGACCAGATGGACGGGGAGACGGATCGTGCGGGACTGGTCGGCTATGGAACGGGTGATGGCCTGGCGGATCCACCAGGTGGCGTACGTCGAGAACTTGAAGCCCTTGCGGTAGTCGAACTTCTCGACCGCGCGCACCAGTCCGGCGTTGCCCTCCTGGATCAGGTCGAGCAGGGGCAGGCCGCTGCGCGGATACCGGCGCGCCACGGCCACGACCAGCCGCAGGTTGGAGCGGATGAAGACGTCCTTGGCGCGCTCGCTGTCGGCGACCAGCGCCTCCAGTTCCTCACGGGACGCGTCCGCCTTGGCCTCCGCCTCACCGTCGAGGATCTGCCGCGCGAACACACCCGCCTCGATGACCTGGGACAACTCGACTTCCTTGGCGGCGTCGAGCAGCGGTGTTCGCGCGATCTCGTCGAGGTACATGCCGACCAGGTCGCGATCGGCGATTTCGCCGCCTCCGGCGCGAACACTGCGTGCCGCGTCGGCGGTCCCGCCGGTGGCGGACTGACGACGGGCGACGGCACGGGTTGCCATGCGTGCTCCCTTGCGTGGTGGGCTTGCGGGTGGTCCTGGACATCCGGTTTCACCCTCCCGGGTGCCCGGCATCTGATGGAAACAACGACTGGAATCAGGACAGAATTCCCAACCCGCACCTGGATTTTTCTGATCATGCAGTACCCTGTCGCACCACACAGCAGGGCCAATCCGGTCAGAACGTACAGATATGCAGGTCAGGCCGGGAGCGGCCACCGCCCCCGACGCGCTCACGGACCCGTACGACCTCTACGTACGTGAGACGCCCATCACGTTCGACACCATCGCCTTCACGCCGGAACACCGTCGTCCGCGGCTGCTTCCCCACACCTGAAGACGGACCGGGCGGCCCGAAGGTTGCCACGGACACGGATTCACAGGCGATTCCGAGGTACGCCGCGCCCCCGTGTCCAGCACTTTCCCGGACACGGGGGCTTCCACCGGCCGAACCGCACACCGGCCCGGCCCCGACCGCACAAGCCACTCAGCCGAACCCGAACCCGGCCACCCGGCCGATCCAGGACCCGCTCACCCGGCGGCTCAGCCGAACTGCACCGACCGCTTCGCCATCCCCAGCCAGAATCCGTCGATCACGGACCGCTGGGCGTCGAGCCCGCCGACGGCGTCCGCCGCGCCCATGGTCACGAAGAGCGGGGCGAAGTGCTCGGTGCGCGGGTGGGCGAGCCGGCCCGCCGGGGACTTGCGCTCGAAGTCGAGCAGCGCGTCGACGTCACCGGCCTCCAGCGCGCGGTGCCCCCAGTCGTCGAACTCGCTCGACCAGGCGGGGACTCCCCCGCCGGTGTGGCGCAGGGCCGCGAGATTGTGCGTGAAGAACCCGGAGCCGACGATCAGCACGCCCTCGTCGCGCAGCGGCGCCAGCTTCCGTCCGATCTCGAACAGCCGGACCGGGTCGAGCGTCGGCATGGAGATCTGGAGCACCGGGATGTCGGCCTCGGGGAACATCTCCTTGAGGGGGACGTACGCGCCGTGGTCGAGTCCGCGGTCCGGGATGTCCTGCACCGGCGTGCCGGGCGAGCGCAGCAGCTTGCGTACGGACGCGGCGAGTTCGGGGGCACCGGGGGCCGCGTAGGTCACCTGGTAGTAGTGCTCGGGGAAGCCCCAGAAGTCGTACACCAGGGGGACCGTCTCGATCGCGCCGAGGGCGAGCGGGGCCTCCTCCCAGTGGGCCGAGACCATGAGGATCGCCTTGGGGCGAGGCAGGCCCGCGGACCAGGCGGCGAGCTGGCCGGGCCAGACCGGGTCGTCGGCGAGCGGCGGGGCACCATGACTGAGATAGAGGGCGGGCATGCGCTCCGGTGCGGGGCGTTCCTCGGTGGCGGCGGACATGGCTGCTCCCTCCAGAGAGTTCCATCGTACGGCGGCAGTGCTTGATCTTTGAAGCAGTTTGGGCAGCTGCTTAAAGTCTCAAGTTCTCATCCGAGACTACGGCTGGTTTGTTTAAGTTTCAAGGAGAGGCTCGTACAGTGGAGTACATGGACAAGGCACCCGCTCCCGCTGAAGAGCCGCGCTGGCTCACCGACGAGGAACAGCGCATCTGGCGCGCGTACATGCACGCCACGACCCTCCTGGAGGACCACCTCGACCGCCAGCTCCAGCGTGACGCGGGCATGCCGCACATCTACTACGGCCTGCTCGTGCAGCTCGGGGAGGCGCCGGGCCGCCGGCTGCGGATGACGGAGCTGGCCATGAACGCGAAGATCACCCGCTCGCGGCTCTCGCACGCCGTCGCACGGCTGGAGAAGAACGGCTGGGTACGCCGTGAGGACTGCCCGTCCGACAAGCGGGGCCAGTTCGCCGTCCTGACCGACGAGGGCTACGAAGTGCTGCGGCGCACAGCTCCGGGCCATGTCGCCGCCGTACGCCAGGCCCTGTTCGACCGGCTCGGCCCGGACCAGCGGAAGGCGTTCGGCGAGGCCATGCGGATCATCGCCGAGGGGCTCCAGCCGAAGGACGCGGGGGCGGATCTGCCCTGGCTGCGCTGACGGCCGCGTCCCGCCCGCGCGGAGGACGACGCGGGACCGCCCCGGCTCCGTGATGCGTGGAGCCGGGGCGGTCCCGGGGATCGTACGGACGAGGCGTCCCCTTCCCCGTCCGTACGCGAAGCACCGTCGTACGGGCTGCGGTGTACCGGAGTACCGGAGTACGAGGTACGGGCTGCGAAGTACCGGAGTACGGGAGTACCGGAGTGCGTCGTACGGGGCGGCCGCGGAGTACCGGAGTACGGGGCGGCCGTCGGGTCAGTGCGCGATGACCGGCACCTTCAGCTCGTCCTCCGCGCCCTCGCCGGTACCCGAGCCGACGACCGCGGAGGTCTCCGGACGGCCGGCGTTGATGAGGGTGAAGGCGATCGCCGCGGCGGCCACGAGCATGCCGACCGCGAACCAGATCGCGTTGCTGTAGCCGTGCACCATGCCCTCCGCCTGGACCAGCTGCTGCTGCGCCTTGGTTCCGGCGCCCGCGATGTGGTCCTTGATGTACGCGGTGGTCGCGGAGGCCGCGATCGTGTTCAGCAGGGCCGTACCGATCGCACCGCCGACCTGCTGCGAGGTGTTGACCATCGCCGAGGCGACACCGGCGTCACGCGGCTCGATGCCGTACGTGGCCAGCGACATGGCGGGCATGAACGCCGTACCCATGCCGAGACCGAGCAGCACCATCGCCGGCAGCACCAGGGTGGCGTACGACGAACCGATCTCCAGCTGCGCCAGAAGCAGCATGCCGAGCGCGGCGACCAGGAAGCCGGGACCCATCAGCAGCCGCGGCGCGACCCGGGTCATCAGACGGGCACCGATCTGCGTGGAGCCCGTGATCATGCCCGCGACCATCGGCAGGAAGGCGAAGCCGGTCGAGATCGGCGAGTAGCCCTTCACGATCTGGAGGTAGTACGTGAGGAAGAGGAACGTGCCGAACATCGCGATGATCGCGAGACCGAGGGAGAGGTAGACGCCACCGCGGTTGCGTTCCGTGACGACACGCAGGGGCAGCAGCGGGGCCTTGACCTTGGACTCGGTGAGGACGAACGCGGCCAGCAGCACCGCCGAGGCGACGAACAGGCCGATCGTCAGGGAGTCGCTCCAGCCGTTGGTCGCGGCGTGGGTGAAGCCGTAGACGAGGGAGACCAGACCGAGGGTGGACAGGACCACGCCGGGGATGTCGAGCGGCGAGCGGTTGCGGCCGCCCTCGGGCTCACGGATGACGAAGTACGCGCCCGCGGCGGCGATGATCGCGAACGGGATGTTGACGAAGAAGGTCCAGCGCCAGTTCAGGTACTCGGTGAGGACACCGCCGAGGATGAAGCCGATCGCGCCACCGCCACCGGCGATCGCGCCGTAGATGCCGAAGGCCTTGGCGCGCTCCTTGGCGTCGGTGAACATCACCGCGAGCAGCGAGAGCGCGGCGGGCGCCAGCAGAGCGCCGAACACACCCTGAAGGGCGCGGGCGCCGAACATCATCGCGCCGCTCTGCGCCGCTCCGCCGAGGGCGGAGGCCAGCGCGAAGCCGACGAGGCCCACGACGAAGGCGCGCTTGCGGCCCCACAGGTCGGCGATACGGCCGCCGAAGAGGAGCAGACCGCCGAAGGCGAGGGCGTAGGCCGTGACGACCCACTGCCGGTTGCCGTCCGAGATGCCGAGGTCGTGCTGGGCGGAGGGCAGCGCGATGTTCACGATGGTGGCGTCGAGCACCACCATCAGCTGGGCCAGCGCAATGAAGGCGAGTGCCTTCCAGCGGTTGCTGTGTGCGTCGGACACCGGGTCCTGCACTGCTGTGGACGTGCCTGTTTCAGACATGGGGGTACCCACTCCGGGACTTCGTGACGAAAAAAGGAAAGGAAAGGGGACGGCTCGTCGACGGTGACGGCCGGGAGACGGCTTCGGCGCGGCTCGTCCCCGGGACGAGGGCGCCTCACACCCGGTTACATGAGCCGCGTGCGTCGCATGTGCTGGGTGAGTGGTCTGTGGTGGGTGAGCCGTGCGGGCCGCACGGGCTGCGTGAAGTTGTCGATATGAGCAAGGGTCATGAGTTCTGACGGATCTCCCGCGCCGGACTCATCGGCCGTCGGCCGATCGGTCACGGCTCCGGGCGGGTCGGTCACACTCGTCGCAGTCCCTCCAGGTCGGCGGCCACTCCCGGCAGTTCGGAGCGGGCCGGAGCCCGCATACCGTCCAGGAACAGCTGGAGATGACGGTGTACGAAGCGGTCGATGCCCTGGCACGCGGTGCCCGGCAGCGGCCTGGTGAGCTGACTGACGGCGATCATGAGGTCGCCCAGCTCGACGTCGGGGCGCAGCTGTCCGGCCTCGCGGGCGCGGGCCATCAGCCGCTGGATCAGTTCGGTGATCCGGTCGCGCGCGGCGACCAGGTCGGGGTGGTTCTGGTCGAAGCCCTCGGAGAGCATCGGGCACAGGGCGCCGATCCGCTCGTCGGCGGCGAAGTGCACGAAGCCGCTCAGCGCCTCGAACGCGTCGCCGTCCGCGGCGAGCGCCGCCTCGACCCACTCCGAGGTGCGGTCCATGACCGAGCAGACGACCTCGCGGGCGAGGGCGTCACGGTCGGGGAAGTTGCGGTACACCGTGGCGTTGCCGACACCGGCCCGGCGCGCGATCTCGTCGAACGGCACCTCGGCGCCGAACTCGACGAACATCTCGCGGGCGGCGGCGACGATCCGCTCCCGGTTGCGCAGGGCGTCGGCACGGGGCCGGGTCACTCGCTGCACGGGGGTCGCGGTCTGCACGGTGTACTCCTCGAAGTGTCTCGGGGTCTGCATGCGATCCGGGGATTCGGTCCCCGTTTCGCTCGGACGTATGGCTAAACGGGGAAACGATCCCCGGTTATTTCCCTGATCCGGAACTGATGAGTGTGACCTGCATCACATCAACTTCTCCGGGACTACGAGCCACCCCGGAGCCCCGGACTCCGACACCGACTCCGCCCGCGGAGCCCCTTACTCCGGCTCCGCGCTTGCCCCCGCAGCTCCGGATTTCCTGCCCGCGCTTGCCCCGCAGCCCTGGATTCTCGCCTGCCCACGGAGCCCCGGATTCCTGCCCCACCCCCTGCCCCCGCAGCCCCGGATTCCTGCCCTCCGCCGCTCTCCCCTGCTCTCCTCCACCCTCCCCTGCCCACCCCTCGCTCCCTCCCCTGCCCACCCCTCGCTCCCTCCCCGCGGCGCCCCTTCGCCGCCGCTCCCGCGAATGAACCCGATCGGGCTCACCCAGCGCGCGCCCGGCGCGTCGGCGACTCAGGGTGATCGAAAGGGTGCAGTCGGACACCGGTGGCTGCCGTGGAGCGAAGGGCCCCTGCATGCAGCCGTCCAGCCGCCGCATACGCCCGCGCCGTGTGGCCGCGCTGGCCACGGTGACCGTTCTGACGCTGGCGGTCAGCACCTCCGCCGGCACCGGACATCTGACGGCCGGCTCCGCCACGGCGGGCTCCGCGGCGCTGGCCCGCTCCACGGCGCTCGGCCCCTGCATGATCAGCGGCCCGTCGCAGGTCCAGATGGGCGAGGGAATCCCGACCGCCCCCGGATACGCCCGCTCCACCGGCACGCTCCGGGCCCTGACGCTGATGGTCGACTTCTCCGACGCGCCCGGCAAGGGCAGCGCCCTCGACCGCTACGACGAGTTCTTCCCGAAGACGCAGGACTGGTTCCGCACCGCGTCCTACGGCCGCCTCGACTACCGCCCCGAGGCCCCCGTCCGGCACTGGCTGCGGATGCCCAAGCCGTTCAAGGCGTACGGGATAGAGCGCGGCGCGCCCTTCGACCCCGGGTACCGGGAACTCGTCCAGGACATCGTGGCCACCGCGGATCCCGAGGTCGACTTCCGCTCGTACGACATCCTGAACGTGCTGGTCACACCGAACGCCGGGCCCTCCGCCCTGGACACCGTGCTGTCCGTGACCTTCGCCGGCAACACCGAGGCGCCGGTGGCCGACGGCGTCCCCGTCGCCAACGCGTCCTTCGTCTACAGCCGCCAGGACGACGGCTCGGGCTCGTACGCGGAGACCGGCTACCGCGTCCTGCCGCACGAGAACGGCCACACCTTCGGCCTGCCCGACCTCTACACCCAGGACGGCGGCGGAGCGGTCGGCCACTGGGACATCATGAGCGAGGACTGGGGGGCCGACAACGACCTGCTCGGCTGGCACAAGTGGAAGCTCGGCTGGCTCGACTCCTCCCAGGTCAGCTGTGTGATGGCGCACGGCACCGGCGAGTACACGCTGACCCCGATGGCCCGGCGGGGCGGGTCGAAGCTCGTCGTCATACCCGTGAGCTCCCGCAGCGGGTACGTACTCGAACTGCGCACCCGCGCGGGCAACGACGACGCCGTCTGCCGTCCCGGCGTCCTGGTCTACAAGGTCGACGCGGACGTGGACACCGGGAACGGGCCCATCACCGTGTACGACTCCCATCCCGACAGCGGCGGGTGCACCCGCTCCCCCAACGTCCAGGCGGAACTCTCCGACGCCCCCTTCTCCCCGGGCGAGACCTTCAAGGCCGCCAAGGCGGGGATCACCGTCCAGGTCGCGTCGGCGGACGCGGCGGGGAACTATCGGGTGTACGTGACGCGCCGCTGACCTCGGACGGACGAGCCGGGGGCGCGCCCGGCGGACCGACGAAGAGTCCGATGCCCGTGCCCGTGTTCCTTCCCGAGCGGCCGTCCTGCTTCGGGGGCGGGCCGGACCTACCGTGGCTCCTCCGGGAGCCCCATCGGAGAGCCCATGTCATCGAGGCCTTTGCCATCCACAGGCCGCACGGTCGTCCGGCCGGCGACCGCCGCCGGGTCCGTCGTGCCCGAGGAGGCGATCACGCCGTTGATCCACGGGATCGCCGTGCTGCGGAGACTGACCGAGGCGGACGGGGCGGCCAGTCCGAGCGGACTCGAACGGGCCACCGGGCTCGCGCGCTCCACCGTGGACCGGATCACCGCGGCCCTCGCGCGCGGGGGATACGTACGCCTCGACGGCCGGGACGCCGTCCTGGCCCCGCGCCTGATGGAACTCGGCAACGCCTACCTCGCCGCCCTCCGGCTTCCCCGCGTCCTGGACCCGCTGGCCGACGCCCTCGCCGACGACCTCGACGAGTCGGTGTCCCTCGCGGTCCGCGACCGGGACGGCGTCCGCTTCATCCACCAGGCGACCCGGCGCCGCGCCATGTCCCTGAGCTTCCGCGTCGGCGACCTCCTCCCCGCCGAACGCACCGCGCCGGGAGCCCTGTTCGCGTCCGAGTGGACCGAGGAGGAGTGGGCGCGCTGGCGCGAGCGCCGCACGGCCGATCCGGAGGACCGCGGCTTCCCCGCCGTACCCGCGCGGAGCAGGCCGTACGAGACGGGGTCCGACGACTCCGCCTTCCCGGCCGCCCAACGCCCCACCGTGGGAGACGACTTCGAGCAGCGCGCGGCGGAAGCGGGCCGCGTGGGATGGGCGTTGGACGACCAGCTGATCGAACCGGGCCTCGTCGCCCTGTCGATGCCCGTACGGGAGGCGGGGCGTATCGCGTGCGTGGTGAACGTGGTCAGCCATACGAGCCGGCACGATGCCGCCGGTCTGCGCGACGCCTTGCTGCCGCGTCTGCGGACGGCGGTGGCCGCGATGGAACGGGCGCTGGAGGCACCGGATGTACTGGACGTACGGGCCGCACCGGGCCCGAGCCCGACGCCGAGCCCGACGCCGGGGCCGACGGAGGACCCGGCGGGCCCGGCCGGCCCGGAGCGGTCCATGGAGCCGGGGTGGGAGTTCGTCGAGTCGCCGGTGCGGGGCCTGACCGTGATCACGGCCTTCGGCGAGGGGCGGGGCGAACTGGGTCTCGCGGCCGTGGCCCGGGCGACCGGACTCTCCCGCGCGAGCGCCCACAGCGCCCTGATCACGCTGGAACACCTCGGTTACGTCACCACGCACGACGGCGTCTTCCGTCTCACCCCCCGGGTCCTGGGGCTCGGCTTCCCGCCGCTCTCGCGGGCCTCGCTCTCGGAGATCGCAGCCCCGTACCTGACCGAGCTGTCCCAGCGGCTGCAGGACTCGGTGTCCTTCGCGGTGCCGGCGGGCGACGAGATCCAGTACACCGGGCACGTCTCGGCCCGGGGCGCCATGAGCGTCCACGTCACCGTGGGCACCCGGCTCCCCGCGTACGCGACCGCCGTGGGCCGGGCGATCCTGGCCGATCTTCCGGAGACCCGGGCGGCGGAGGCACTGGCCGGGGGCACGGCCGGTGCGGATTCCCGGGCGGACGTCATCGCCCCGGAGCGGTTCAGGGCCGAACTGGACCGGGTCCGGACGGACGGATACGCCCTGGTCGAGGGAGAGTTGGCGCAGGGACTGCGGTGCCTCGCCGTTCCGGTGCGCGACCGGGACGGACGGACCGTGGCCGCGGTGAACGTCGCCATGCACACCGGCCGCCGCACCGTGGAGGCGTGCGTCGACGACGTACTGCCCGAACTCCGCGCGACGGCGGCCCGTATCGAGGCGGACCTGCACATCGCGGGCCGCTTCAGCAGGGTGCGCCGCACCTGAACCGCACGCCATTCACCTTCCGCCCTTCAACCACCTCTGAAGACGGCGGAGTTGCCGGAGTGGCGTGAAGATGATCTGTACGGACGGGGCCCCGTTGACAGATCCAAAAGCGGGTTCCTAGCGTCGCTGGCGGCAGGACAAACGGCAGCCGAACGACAAGGAGCGTCCGGGTGGTCTCGTCGTGGTGAGGCAGCAGAGGTCCGAGCGAACCAGGCGCAACCTGATCCGGGCCGCCTCGGCGGTGTTCGACCGGTCCGGCTACGAACGGGCCACCCTGTCCGCGATCAGCGCCCGCGCGCAGGTCACCAAGGGGGCCCTGTTCTTCCACTTCGCGGCCAAGTCCGACATCGCCCGAGCCGTCCAGGCGGAGGCCTGCGCCACCTCGGGTGCCGCGCTCGCGAGCCTGACCCGGCTGGAGGCCCCGGCCTTCGAGATAGCCACCGCCATGGCCCACGCCCTCGTAGGCCTGCTGGAGACCGACGCGACCGTCCGCGCGGGGATCCGCCTCACCCACGAGATCAGGACCCCGGACGATCCGTCACTCCACTGCCACTCCGCTTGGCTCGGCGCCCTGAACACGATCCTGGCCCGGGCCCGGGACGACGGCTCACTGCTCCCGGACGTCGACGTCGGCACGGCGGCCGCGCTGATGCTGTCGATGATCACCGGAACGACGACTCTGCCCCGCTCCCCCTCCGCCCCGGCACCCTTCGAGGGCCGGCCCGGCGAAAGGCGCGACTCCGGCGGGAGGGCCCCCGGCCGCCCGTCCCCCCAGGCACCCGCCACCCTCTGGCTGACCCGCATGCTCCACCTGACCCGCCCGTCCCTCTCCCCCCTCCCCACCACCTGACCGACCCCACCCCACCTGCACGAACGGGAACCTTCCCAGCCCCCACCCACGATCCGCTACGCTAGCTACCGGATCGCACGATCCACACGCCTTCGTAGCTCAGGGGATAGAGCACCGCTCTCCTAAAGCGGGTGTCGCAGGTTCGAATCCTGCCGGGGGCACACGATAAAGGGCCAGTTCAGAGGCTTGATCCTCTCGAACTGGCCCTTTGCTGTGATCACGACCGTGCCACACGCGTGCCACAAGGTCGGCCAGGCCGTCTCTTCCGGATCACCGGGTCGCGGAGTCCGGTCTGAAAGCAGCGGCTCAATCCGCGACGACAGCACATCGGTCAGCGCCATGACCAGACCAATCACCCGGTGATCCGAAGGGCACGGCCTCGGTACAGGATGAGCGCATGCTCCCTCCCCGACTGCTGTGGTGTGACCCCCGGCCCATCCCCCGGTTCAATCGGCAGGAGCCGGTGACCCAGATCGTGCGTGATCCAGGCTTCTACGAGCCGAGCGACGAGGACAGCTGCTCAAGGTTCGGGTACTTCTGCCAGGCCCATGAACGCTTCTACTCGCACGAGTCCTGTGGGGAAGGGCCGCATCTCATCGCCCTGGACTGCCAAGAGCACGGACCCGAGAGTGTGTGGCCGCAACCACTCATGCTGATGTTCCCAGAAGGGTTCGACCCCCCTCTGAGCGACGCGCAACTGGCCTGGGTGCGGGCAGAGGACGACGCTGTCTAGGCATGATCCGAAAGAGACACCGCCCGAGGGGCAGCGGCGCTGAGGTTCGCGGTCGGCGAGGTCGATCATCGTGAGGCGGGGCAGAGCTACTAGGCCTTGATCATCGAGCTGCCCTCTCGCGTTGCTCGAGCCACTCGATGTACCAGCTATGGAAGGTGTGACGGTTTCCGTTTGCATCGACGTACGGCTCGAAGGGTGGGTTGTACGCGCAGTCCCGGTCGCGGAGTTCGCCGCGGTACGGGCCGACGACGATGAGCCAGCCACTCATCCCGCATCCGTTGTCGCTGATGGGGATTGCACCCCGCACTCGTTCCAGGAACCAGACATCCTCGCCGACGTCGCCGAAGGCCTTGCGGTAGTCGCCCAGATAGTCGTCGTCTTCGTCGCGGGTGGTGGGTTCGTACCCGGCGGCACGAAGGGTTGCTATCTGCTGGTCGGCCCAGTCTTCCGTCTCGACGAACGGTCCACTGGGGTCCAGCAGAAGGGGATGGTCCTCGTCGTTGTCCCAGACCCATCCCCACTTCGCGTCGATTCGGCGCAACGACGTGAGCTCAAGTGCCGGTCCGGGGCCACCGGCTCCGACCTCCGCCAGAAATGTGCGGTACTCGTCGGGGAGCGCGACACCGAACTGTGCTTCCACCTCGGCGATCTCCGCGAGGGTCAGGACGGGTTCGAAGATCGGGTATCGAGAAGGCCCCCGGCCACGGGCTCGACGCTCGGCCTCCTCCACTGCGATCACGCGCTCCCGAACTCCTGACCAGTACACGCGCGTGTTCACAGCTCTCCCATCGACGGCGAGCACGGACATTAGTCCCTGCCACCGACATCCGACCTCCATCTGCGCTGAAGCAGCGCCGGTCACTGGAGAAGCGGGACCGTTTAACAGCTAATCGGGGAAGGCGGACTGACATCAGCGGCTGACACCAACAGGCGCGAACAATGGCGGTCAGCACCAGGCCTCGGCGGACCGTCGGCCGAAGCGCCGGACTGGTCGAGCGGCGTCTATAGCTTCCTGCGATCGAGCTGATAAGGATGCGGCCACAGCGGCTACGATCTCGCCCACACCAATGGGGAGGAAAGATCGTCGTGGCCATGGGACTAGGTCGTGTTTTGAAAGTGGGCCCAGTCCCTCATCTCACGCCGTGATGATCTCGGTGTGGGGCGAGGGGATCTTTCGGACGAGCAGTGGGCGGTGCTGGAACCGCTGTTGCCGGTCGCGGTGTTGGGCAGGCCCTCAATTGGTCGACGGCGGCTGATCGATGGGATTCGGTGGCGGGTGCGGACCGGTGTGCCGTGGCGAGATCTGCCGTCGGAGTACGGGCCGTGGCAGACGGTCTACGGACTCTTCCGACGCTGGCAGCGAGACGGCACCTGGGCTGCGCTGTTGACCAGTCTGCAGGCCCGCGCGGATGCGAAGGGGCTGATCACCTGGGAGGTCAACGTCGACTCCACGATCTGCCGGGTCCATCAACACGCCGCAGGCGCCCGTCGCAACAGCCAGGCCCAGAAGGAACCCCCGGGCGGCATCCGCAGCGAGCCCGACGACCATGGACTGGGCGATCCAGGGGTGGATTCACCACCAAGATTCACCTCGCCTGTGAACAGGGCCAACGGCCACTGGCGTTCTTGGTGACCGCAGGTCAGCGCGGTGACAGTCCTCAGTTCATCGCTGTCCTGGACAGCATCCGCGTTCCTCGCACCGGGCCTGGTCGGCCCCGCGTCCGGCCACTGCGGGTGCGCGGCGACAAGCGTATTCCTCCCGCGCCAACCGGGCCTACCTACGAAAGCGAGGCATCCGCTGCACGATCCCCGAACCCGCCGACCAGTCCGCCCACCGCAAACAGCGCGGCAAGGCTGGCGGGCGGCCACCGGTCTTCGACCGCGAGGACTACAAGGCCCGGCACGCCGTCGAGTGCGGGATCAACCGGCTCAAGCGCAACCGGGCAGTGGCCACCCGCTTCGACAAACTCGCCGTCCGCTTCGAAGCGGCCGTCCTGATCGCCGCGATCGGTGAATGGTTGTGACCGACCGGAGCCGTCGGTCGTGCGTGCGATGCTGACACGGCCAGAGCGAGCGAGAGAGAGGCACGGTGGCGGCTAAGTACTACGGCGCCGACAGCGAAAACGGCGACCGCATCGATGACCCGTCCGAGGACGCGCTGTTCATGCTGATCGACGACCTCAACGACACCGACAACACCTTCGTGGTCGTCCAGCCAGACGAGGACGAACCCGTGTGGTTCGCCTCAGTCGCCGTACTGGATGAGGGTGGCTACGAGATCGTCCGCCGCGACAGCTCACGCCGCGAGCACGAAGTCACCACCGCGAGCAGCATCAACCGCATCGCCCACGACCTCACCATCTGGATAGCCGGACGTACCTTCCCCGGCCGGCCGCCCCGCAGGGCTACCGACTTCAAAAACACGACCTAGCAGGGCTGCCCGGCAGAGAGTGGATGATCAAGGACGCGAAGGGTCGGAAGTACAGCTACGACTCGGCAGAAGAAGCGTTCGAGGAACTCCCCGAGTACGGGGAGGGCGCCGCTGTGTGGACCCGCGAGGTCTATCGAGTTCTGTTCGTGACCAAGTCGATCGACGGCTGGAAGCAAGTCCCCGACCCCCGCGGATAGCGCGCCACTCTCGTGCCAGAACGGACGGGGTCTCACGGGGAACCGCGGGACGGTACGGTACTCGGCGCCAGATGAGCCAGAGACGACGAAGCCGCTGGTCACCCAAGCACATACCAACCTCGCTCCTGAAGCGGGGGTCGCAGGTTCGAATCCTGCCGGGGGGCACAAGGGAGAAGGCCCCGGACCGATCATGGTCCGGGGCCCTTGACATCTGCTTCCGACAGCAACGCGGGCGGTCGCTCACGACCAGGCCGCCGTTTCCTGAGCAGCCGATCCATGTGGCTCATGGCCTCGCGCCGGGTGTCCTGCAC
Organism: Streptomyces sp. NPDC127038; assembly: GCF_042725875.1. Classification (NCBI taxonomy): domain Bacteria; kingdom Bacillati; phylum Actinomycetota; class Actinomycetes; order Kitasatosporales; family Streptomycetaceae; genus Streptomyces; species Streptomyces sp. NPDC127038. The sequence goes on from NZ_JBHXDQ010000050.1 coordinate 31,051, forward strand.
GACGTGCGTGTGCACATCCATGGTGATGCTGATCTGCGAGTGCCCGAGGATACGGGTCTGGTGTTCGGCGGCGACCTTGCGTGCGTGCTCGACCAGAGCGGCCGGGACGGATACGGCGGGCGGAGTGGGGATCGGTTCGGGTGCCGGTTGCGCGGGAGCTCTGGTACGACTTCGTGCGCGTCCTTCTGGTCCTCCGCGTGCTCGGTCTTCTCGTGCGGCGTTGGAGTCGAGTGGGCGAGGAGCGTGCCGCCCAGGAAGGCGACCGCGGGCCGGCCCGCGACGAGGATGCGGAGCCGGGCCGGGACCTGGTCCAGGTCGAGGAGCCCGGCGGTGGCGACGTTCGCGCCGAGGGATGCGACGAGCGCGATGACGAACCAGCACCACCCGGCGGATTCGCGTCACCGGTCCGCAGGCGACGCCAAGCTCTCGCTCACCGCAGCGGCGTCGAACTTCACTCATGCACAACAGACTTCAAGCCTTGCGACAGCGGTCCACCTGCGGCGACCGTCTGAATGGTCGCTAAGGTGCCCCGCATGACAGAGGAGCCAGGGCAGGCCAGGCGAAATCCCACCCACCTGAGCGAGCTGACCGACGTGTACGGCTTCTTGGACCAAATACGCCTGCGTCCGGGCGTGTGGGTGCGCGGGGGCTCGCTTCTGCATCTGGAGTCCGTGCTGTTCGGATACCAAGCGGCCCTGAGTGTCCACGGCATCGATGAAGACTCCGACTTCTCCACCGGGAGCCAGGGACCGTTCGCTGCCTGGTTGTGGACCAGACTGGGCATGCAGTTCCCCAGCGCGCTGGGCTGGGCAGTGGAGATCGAGCGCGCGGCGGAACAGGCCGGCAGGCCTGCCCTGGAGTTGTTCTTCGAGTTGCTGGACGAGTTTCGCGCTTCCGGCAACGGCGTCCAACTCCCGTCGAAACCAGGCCTCCAAGCATCAAGCGGGACACGACAGCCTCGCGCGACCGACTGAGTTACAGCTTTCTCTACTGGTCAAGCCTCGGCTGCGCTCTTTACCCGTCCGCCAGCAGCCCGGTTGGATCATTGCGTGGGGGCACCCTCAAGAGGACAATCCCCCTTCTGACCAAGGGAGATGTGATGCTCAGCTTCATGGACTGGTCCGTAGTGGCGCTGGGGTGCGCGTTAGTCCTCGCGAGTCTCGGCGCCTGGTGGTGGGACCGGGCCAAGGTTCAAAAGGGAGCAAGTCCCGATCAGGGCAGGCGCTTCTTCTCCGCTTGGCTTCCCCTGCTCATGGGCGTGGAGATGATCGGCGCCAAGGTGCCCGGTCTGCTGGACGCGCCGCACCCCGTCCTCATGATCGTGGACGCTCTCAACTTTGCGCTGATACTCACGGTGGCGCTCCTGGCCTTCTGGATGTTTTGGAGGCGCAATCACCACAACCTCGGATGACGTCAACGACACTTTGGGATCGACTCCTCGTCGTGAGGTGTCGTCGGGCAGCATGGGGCGATGGACTTCGATCAACTGCTGCCTCGCGAGCTGAAAGCCGTTGATTCGGCCTCGCTGTTCAGGCTGGAGGAGCGGGCGTGTGACCTCGGCCTGAGTCGGCGGTTGGACCCGTTCTGGGTGCAGGCGAATGCGGAGCCCGGCGGCACCCACTACCTGTGGCCGGCCTTGTGGCACAGCCTGTCCCACCGCCCTGACGTTCCACGTCAGCTACGGTGCGAACTGTTGATCACTCTGCGCGCGGGAGACCGCGTGAGGAGTCTGCTGGACGTGCTTCCTGACGACTTCAGCCCGCTGCCGAAGGTGACCTCACGCGAAGAAGGCATGCAGGTCAGCCAGCTCTTTGACCGTGCTCCTTCGGTCCGGGAATGGTTACTGCGGGAGGGCGAGGGCTCGGACCGGCTGTGACAGGCGTCGCCAGCAGACGAGTGCGCGTCCCTGGGCCAGGAAGGCTTCGACCAACTGCTAGAGATCTCAGGCTCCTTGATGGAGAAGGCGCCGAAGCCATCGAGGTTCACGACCTCGATGGCGAAGGCGGCGGCGTTCACTTCAGGGTGCCCTTGGTGTGCTGGAACCAGCGCAGGTAGGCCGGGGTGGGGGAGCCTAGACCCGTGGCGTCGTCGTAGCCGGGGCGGGCATGGAGGCCGAAGTCGTGGCCGAGCGTGTAGAGCAGGTAGCGCTGTTCGCCGGTGGAGGTGTCGGTGTCGGGGCCTTCGTCGCGTACCACGGTCAAAGGTGGTGTCCCGGCCTCGGCCGGCTGATCGGTGATGTCGTGGAAGAGGTGGGCGCGCGGGAGGGCGTACAGGAGCGGGTTGGCGAAGCCGAGCCGGTGTCCGCAGGCCTGCTGCGCGTCGGCCTGGATGGCGGCGAAGGCAGGGGCGGCCGCCGATGTGCCGCCGAATCCGATGAGGTGGAAGGTTCCGGCGTCGGTGAGGCCGATCAGGACGGGCAGCGCCCCGTCGCCCTCCAGCGACACGTCGGGGGTGGTGCGGTGTCCGGTGCGCCCCGGGACCCGGTCGTGTTGGTACCAGGGCTGCGGGAAGTCGCTCGCGCCCCCTCCGCCTCCGAAGGTGAAGACCCCGGGGACGGGTCCCCAGGCGGTGCCGTTGTCGGTGAGGATGGACAGCTCGTCGCCCATGCTGGTCTCCCAGGCGTAGTCGCCGTGGCGGTCGAGGGCGAGGGTCGTGCCGCCCACCGAGGTGACCCACGGGGATCCGCTGGGGAAGTCGGCCTGGGCCCGGGTGGTCTTGGGATCGCAGTTGACGCCGGTCCGGGCCGCGTCGGGTGAGGAGTCGCCGCAGTCGCCGGCCGCGAAGTAGACGCCGATCCCTTCGGCTGCGGCCTGCTCGAACAGCAGGTCCCACGCATCGATGAGGGCGGGTGTGAGGTGTCCGGGCTCGGAGTGGACGATCTCTGCCCACGAGTTGGAGATACCGTCCGCCCGGCGGCCGTCGATGACGTACGACTCGGCGTCCATCAGGTCGTTGTCGAGGCAGGAGTCGGCGCCGACGTAGAGGATGTCCGCGTCGGGGGCGAGGCCGTGGGCGAGGTCGATGTCGAGGGCCTGTTCGCCGGCCCAGGTGCCCGGGGGCGCGCACGCGTCGCTGACGTGCCAGTCGGCGGGGGTGACGTGCTGGCGGTACTGGTGTGGTCTGAAGGCGTGGTCGCCGGCGATCTTCGCGTAGCGGTCGGCGTCGGCGGGCATGTCCGGGGACCCGTAGGCGTCCACGATGGCGATGGTGGAGCCGCGCCCGGTGGCGCCGCGGGTCGTGCCGGCACCGTAGGCGTGGCGGAGTTGCGCGGGAAGGTAGGCGCAGGGCGCGTACGCGGGGATCTTGCCGTGGGCCTGGGGGAATCCGGTGGCGGGTTTCTGCCCGAAGTGGCCGGAGCAGACCGCGCCGTCGGCGGCGACACCGAGGGCGGGGGCAGGGGTTGGGGTGGGGGCCGACAGGGGCCGGGCAGCGCCGGGGGTGGAGAGACCGGACACGCCGAGCAGGGTGGTGGCCAGGGAGGCGGGCACGCTGAGGTCGCCGGCGGGGGCCTGGCTCGTGCCGCGGCCGGTGCGGTAGCGGTGCAGGCTCGCGCCGAAGGCCCGTCGCACCGCGCCGGCGGTGCCGGTGATCTTCACGTAGTGGGTGGTGCGCCGGGTGACGGTGAGCCCTGAGGCGTGCAACCACGCGCTGACATCGGCGAGTTGCGCGGCCGTGGGGCCGAAGCGCCGCTGGTACTCCTGCGGGGTGAGGTAGTGCCGGTAGTGGGGGCTGTGCGGGTCACTGATGTCACGCAGGAGGTCGGTGAGGCCCTGCGGGTCGCGGGAGTTGAGGTAGAGGCGGGCGCTGACGTGCTGATCGCCGGGGACGGGCCCTGCGTCGGCGGCCGCGGTGGCGTACGCCGGCCGGGACCCGGCCAGGGGGTGGCGGAGGTCGGCGGAGTGGGCGGTGGCGAGGGGCGCCGTGCCCAGGAGCGCGGAACAGGCCGCCGCGGCGACGTAAGGGCGCAGGCGACGCCCGGGACGTATTCGGGCGAGGAAGGACAAGAAGGGGTCCCTTCGGGACGAGGCGCTGGACGGCGCGCGGAGCTGGGCAGGGCGGGGTAGGGCAGGGCGGCACGCGGAGCTGAGCAGGGCGGGGCGGGGCACGGCTGGACGGCCCGCGGAACTCGGCAGGGCAGGGCTAGGCAGGGCAGGGCTGGACGGCCCGCGGAGCTCGGCGGGCGGCGCGGCTGATCGGGCGCGCTGCCCGCCGTGGTGGTGAAGGAGGCCGAGGCCTACGTGCGCACGGTCCGGCCCCGGCACAGCGGGCCGCTGACGCCCGTGAACCGAAGATCGAGCCCGAGGCCGTCGCGTTCGGCGTGGATGTGCAGGTGGGGCTCCGTGCTGTTGCCGGAGTTGCCCACCTCGCCGAGCAGTTGCCCGGCGTGCACGGGATCGCCCGTCTTCACCGTCACGGTGCCGCGGCGCAGGTGGGCGAGCTTGACGATCTCGGCGCCGGTGTCGATGAACACGTGGTTCCCGTAGGGGGGTTGGTACCGGATCGTGCCGGGTTCCTGGTCGTCGAGGTGATCGGCGGCGGAGACGACCGTGCCGTCACAGGGGGCGTAAAGGCTCTGCCCGTACACGAGATAGCTCTCGTTCTCCCCGCGCAGGCCGGTGCCGCGTGCGCGCGCACCGCCCCGGCCGACCTGGATCACGTCCAGGGCGCCGCGCTGCTCGGCAAAGGACGCGTGATGGTTCAGGCGGGCCCCGCCGCCCTGCGCGATGTACCACTCCCCGTTCCGCAGGGGGAAGGTGAGAGGCCGGGACACGGCGGTCCCCCAGCGATGGCGGCGCGCCCGGAGCAGGAACCATCCGAAGCCGGCGAGCAGGGCCACGCCCACCACCGGTTCGGCCTCACCGCCGCCCGACGTGGGCAGCCCGGGCAGCCGGCAAGCGGAGGCAAGGGCCACCAGTGCGCCGGCTTCCACGGGCCGGCGTATCCACCACGGCAGCCGAGCCGGGCTCTGCCAGCCCTCCATGAGCAGGTAGCCGGCCGCGACGATGAGCAGACGGCCGCACCAGGCGATGCGGGAAGGGGCCTGCCAGCACGCGTCGATGCGGGCGGCGAGCAGCAGCACCCACACGGTCCACACCAGGGCGGCTCGCGCCCCGTGCGGGACGCGCAGCCGCGGCAAGCGGTACGGGCCCGGGGCGATCAGCAGCCCGTCGAGCACCTGGCCGTCGCGTGTGGTGGCGAAGGCGAGGGCACGCCCCCTGGTGCCTTCGATCACCAGCCCGTCGGGATGGTCCCGTACCCCGGTGATCTCGCCGACGCGTTCGCGGGTGCCGTCCAGGATCCGGTCGAGCCGCTCGCCTCCCACGGCGGCGACGACTCGCGGGGCGAGCACCTCCCGTTGTGCGCGCTCGGCGGTGAGGAACCTGAACAGCAGGTCGGCCGCCGGCTGTCCCGTGCGGCGGGGTTCCGCGGGTGTTCCCGCTTTCTCAGGCACCGGCCGCACCGTCCCCGTCCGCCGCCATCGCCACGGATGTCATGCCGCGCGCCGCCTGCAGGGACCTACCGTGCTGCGCGAGGCGGTCCTTGACGGACCGGTAGCGCCGCGCGATCGACCTGTAGTCCTCGTCGCGCAGGCACGTGCAGTCCGCGCCGATCATCAACAGCCCGAAGCACACCAGACCCATGCACGTCATGATGCCCAGGTGCATGCCCTCCAGGGCCAGGGTGTTGGCCTTCCGGACCCAGGAACGGGCGGACAGGATCGCGAAGGGCAACGCCAGCTCGATGAAGATCGTGAAGTAGCTGGTGGCGGTGGTGAGGAAGGCGTTGCTCATCAGGTGCGTGTACGTCGCCGACATCTGGAAGCCGGTGATGTGGCTGATGTAGTACATCGCCACGCCGTCCTGCCACACCTTGCCGGTGATCTTCCAGTAGCCGGCGGCGAAGTACAGCACGGCCGTCTGGAAGACGATCAGGAAGGCGGCGAGATTGTGCAGCACGGTGGACGTCGTCGGCTGCTCCAGCTCCCGCATCCTGGCTCTGCGCCGCTTCGCGCCGACGGCGAAGTAGGCGTTGGAGACGGTGAAGACCATGAAGAGGACGAGGATCTGGGCCAGGTTGTCGCCGCCTTCGAGCACGTCCTGGTTCCTGTTGTGCAGCGACCACATCAGCACGGCCTGCGCCAGGGTGAGGACACGGCCGCCGAAGATCATGAATCCGGCGGACACCAGGATCACGGCGTGAAAGACGATCTCGAACCAGACCGTGGAATGTCCCCACAGAAAGAGCGAGAAACCCCAGCGTGGCAGCGCGGACCTCGCCGTGGAGATCGAATTGTAGGACTCGGGCCCCCACAGGAAGCGCCGCTTCGAGTAGTCGGACAGGCAGTACAGGATGGTGGCGAAGCCGATGACGACGCGTAGCAGGGCCGTCCCGATCAGCCGGTGCTTCCGGGTGGCGAAGCGGAGTACGACGGCGTCCAGCCGCTCCGTGCCGGCCCCCCATCCCCTGCCCAGCAGGGCGATCGTGCCGCTCATCGTGCAACTCCCGGGACGTAGTCCATCCACGATGTCGCCAGAATTCCCTGCTGGTGCTCTTGGGGTCTGGGCACTTCGTACCGCTCCGAGAACGGAATGATGGGACGGTTCTTGAAGGTGGCCTGCACAGAGATGATCCGAGCGTTCGGATAGAGCGTCTTCGCCTGCGCGGAGAAGAAGCGCCGCATTTCTTCGAAGTCGGGCGCGAATTGCTTGTCGAGTATTTTTCGGGCGGCGTCGCGCCTGGCCGCCGGGAGCTTCTTGAATTTGACGGCGATTCCTGCGTAGCGATTGGCCGCCGCGTCGAATGCGAGGAGTACGCCGGGAAGCTTCGTCGGGTTCACCGGGAAATCGTGCGGCGATCTGTCAATGGCCTGCTCGATTTCGACAGGGCTCGACTCGACGACCTGGCCGGAGCCGGGAAGCTTCATCCGGGTCCGTAGGTATATGAGGTCGTCGCTGCTGCCGGGAGTGGGGCCGAAGAGCTGCCAGTCCTGCCAGAAGTACGGTTCCATGAAGGCCGTGACGGGTCCCTTGGCGCGGTCCTTCGCGGGGGATCCGGGCGCGTTGTACACCAGGCAGCACAAGCAGTAGACGGTCACGGCCGCCAGCGCCGTCAGCGCGCTGATCCGTACGTTCGCGGGAAGCGCCCCGCCCGCCGTCCGGGGTACGTCCTCTGCGGCGCGTGGGCGCGGGAGAACTCTCATCGCTGTCCACATCCAGGTTGATCGAAGTCAATGAGGGTGGTGGATACGCGTGAGACTGCGTGCCGGGGCGGGGCGCCCCGCCCCGGCACGGGGGAGATCGATCGGCATCGGTGGTGGCACGACACCGCACGTCACTTCGCACCACCGCTCGGGTGGTGGCTCACGTCACTCGGCATCGATGGTCGGTCGATGCCGCACGCCACGTCCTACCGCTGGTCAGGCGATGTCGTGGCGCTTCCCCCTGCGCCGGAGGTCAGCCGGCGCTGCAGGTCACGCGGCGTCGGTGGTCGTCCGACGCCATGGGATCGCACGGCTCCGCGCGTCACGCGAAGCCCCGGAACCGTCGACGCCTTCGCTCACTTGACGTCGTAGGCGGTGTCGCCCGGGATCACGCCGTGCAGTGTCTTGCCGCTGATGGCTGGACCGCCGCTGGAGGACGACGAGGACTCACTCGATGACGAGGAGTCGCTGGACGACTTCAGCTTGGTCGCCACCTTCACGGTGTACTCGGCGGTCTTCACGACGGTCGCCGCGGCCACGCTCTGGGCGATCGCGTGCAGGAACTGCGGCTGCACGCCCTTGCCTATGACCTGAGCGGTGGCGACCGAGTGCTGGGCCGCGGTCTTCTGGTGCGGCAGCGAGGCGGCCGACGCGCTGGAGGCGGTGAGCGCCGCGGTACCGCCCGCGGCGAGAGCCGCGATCACCGCGGCGGAAACGGCACGTTTGCCGTTCATGATGGATTCCTTTCGAGTACTGAATGCCGTCGGCGGCATGCGGCGTGACGCCGCGCTCCGACGGCAGTTCGCGGATGTCCGATGCCGGCCCCGCCGAGCAGAGCCCGGGGACCGGTCATTCTGCACATGTACAGAATCGATTCACAGACGAGTACGTACTCCACTCCGCCGTTAATCAGGGGCCTCGCGAAAGCCTTGATCAACCGGGAGTGCATTCATACTAACCACGGCCCGGCGGGGGACTCAACGAAATCCGTAGCCGTGAACCGGAGCGCATTACTCCACCCTCAGGCGAAGCTCAAGTAAATAAGGTTTCTTTACTCGCCGCGCGCTGCCGCGCCCCCGTAATTCGCGACAAACGCCCAGCTAGTCGAGCGGACATCCGCCACCCGCGAGCGGAACCGGGCATTGCCGCACTACACAATCTTTGCCATACGAGGGCGGTCCGGGCGCACATACGAGGCGTCACGCGCCCGCTGCGCCGGCAGGGCAGCCACACCGTCGTCCAGTGCAAGGAGTCGGCCGCGGGCTCGGCCGAGGCGTGGGTGCGGCGAAAAGGGCTTGCTGGTGACGATCTTCCTGCAGTGATACTGCGGCATGAGCAGAATGGCGCAGGTCATCGTGTTGGCGAAGTACGCGGACGAGGTCATGGAGCCCCTGACCCGTCCCGACGAGTCGCGCAGCTGGTACGGCCACTTCGAACCCCTCGACCTGTTCGTCGGCGGATGGGTCATCGAGTTCAACCGTGTGGGAGCACGCTCCGGGCTCCTGAAGCATCTCGAATCGCTTCCGTGGCCCGACCCGGGGCATGTACAGGTGCTGATCCATGACGAGGAGGACGACTGCTTCGGCCTGTGGATGATCCATGACGGCAGGCTGGTGGAAGTACCTCTCCCGCGCACCCAGCGGTTCCACTCCCAGGCTCCACACGCCGAGGACTACCCGCCGAGTCCGGGGTATCTGTGGCGGACCGACGCGGACATCAGTGTCCCGGCGGACCTCTCGACGGAACGTCAAGATCCGCGACCGGCTTGGTAGCGCCAGAGCCGACGGATCCTTCTGCGACGCCTGGTGCGGATTACAGTCGTCGGATGAACATCCAGGAGCCGGTGGACTGCGCGTTCTGTATGGAGACCACCGATGTCGGCCACTCCGGCGACGGCGTCACCCTGGCGATCACGCGGGCCGGAGAGCAGAGCACACAGTTCGTCTGGGCCCATGTGAGCTGCCTGGACGGGCGACTTCACCGGCACATCACCCGAGGCCCCTGGCTCGACGACTAGAAACGCCTGCCCGAAGACCCGGCAGAGCCGTGGTGCGTTACGTCCACCATCAACGGGTGGCGGGTGGGCCGGACTGGACGAGGCCCGACTGGTAGGCCGCGACGACGAGTTGGGCCCGGTCGCGGGCGTGGAGCTTGGTCATGGCGCGTTGGACGTGGGTGCGGACGGTCAATGGGCTGAGGAACAGCTCGTCGGCGATGTCGGTGTTGGACAGGCCCCGCGCGGCCATGATCATCACTTCTCGTTCGCGTGCGGTGAGGGAACCGAGCTGCTCCGGCAGCTCCGTGCCGGCGGCCGGCTCGGGTGTGACCAGGAAGCGGCTCACGAGCATCTTGGTGGCCGCCGGGGACAGCAGCGCGTCGCCGGCTGCGACGGTGCGGATCGCGTCGAGGAGCGCTTCGGCCGTGACGTCCTTGCCGAGGAACCCGCTCGCTCCGGCACGCAGCGCCCGGGCCACGTACTCGTCGGTCTCGAACGTGGTGAGGATCAGGATGCGTACGGGGGCGAGGGCGGGGTCGGCGCAGATGGCGGTCGTGGCGGCCAGGCCGTCGGTGCCGGGCATGCGGATGTCCATGACCACGACGTCGGGCCGGAGCGTCCCGGCGAGGGTGACGGCCTCCGCGCCGTCGGACGCCTCACCGACGACCTCCAGATCGCCGGCGGAGTCGATCAGGATGCGGAAGGTGTCCCTGAGGAGGGCGTGATCGTCGGCGAGGAGCACTCGAATGGTCATGGGGTTCCCGGATCAGAAGTGGAGGGGCAGCTCGGCGAGGACCGTGTAGCCGCCGTCGGGGCGGGGGCCCGCGGTGAACCGGCCTCCGGTGGAGAGGGCGCGTTCGCGCATGCTGATGAGTCCGAACCCGGAGTTCGCCGGCCTCGGGGCGGCCGGGCCAGGGTTCTTCGGAGCCGACGGGGTCGTGGGGGTGGTCGGGGTGGTCGGGGTGGTCGAGGCCGCCCGGGCCGAGGCGGCCGTCGGACCTGCTGCCGAGGCAGCCCTCGCCGTCCGGGCCGTCGGAGCTGACGGAGACGCAGGGGCCGTAGGGGTCGTAGAGGCCGGATGTCCTCGTTCGTTGCTGATCTCGATCTTCAGCACCTCGTCCGTATAGGTCAGCGCCACCTGTGCCGTACGGGTACCAGCGTGCTTGGAGACGTTGGTGAGTGCCTCCTGGATGATCCGGAAGGCGGTCAGGTCCACGGCGGGCGAGAGCGGCCGGGGCTCTCCCCCGGTCGTCACCGCGACCTCGATCCCCGTGGTCGCGAGGGCCGCCACCATGGCGGGGAGTTGTTCGAGTTTCGGGGCCGGCTGGAGGGGTGAGTCGGAGTCCTCGGGGCGGCGCAGCAGCCCCACCGTCGCCTTCAGTTCGCGCAGGGCGGTGGCGGTCGTGCCGCTCAGGCCGGTGAGCAGCCGCTCCGCCTGTTCGGGGTCGTTGCGGACGAGGTGCGCGGCGGTGGCCGCCTGCGCGTTGGCCAGGGTGAGATGGTGGGCCACGACGTCGTGGAGCTCGCGCGCGATGCGTACGCGTTCCTCCGCCACCCGGCGCAGCGCCTCCTCCTCCCGGGTGTGTTCCGCGTGTTCGGCACGGGCCCGCAGCGAGTCGGTGAACGCGCGGCGCAGCCGGAGGGCCGAGCCCCAGGCGACGGGGAAGAGCAGGGTCAGAGCCGGGTTCAGCGTCACGATGATGAAGCTGGCGTTGCGGGGCGCCTGAAGGATCGCGACGGGGACCATGAGCGCAATCACGCCGAGACCGAAGAGGTGGGCGGTCCGGCGCTCGTCGAGGAGCGCGAGCCAGAACAGCGCCACCACGACGGGGGCGAGCAGCAGCATGGTGGTGAGGTAGCCGAAGCTCACCGCGGCGATGGCGCAGGCACCTGTGACGACGACGACCGGACGAGGGTGGGTCCGCCGCCACAGCAGGGCGGTCGTGGCGACGACGCCGACGACCAGCCCCGGCCACCAGGGGATCGGTTCGCCCATGTACCAGGTACCGAGAAAGCTCGCCGAGACCACGCAGGCGAGCACGCAGGTGATCAGCACGGCGTCCATGACGCGCGGGTGATCGAGAGCGAAACGGCGGGCGGTGCTGGGCATCGCGGTCTCCGGTTGCGGTGGCTGTCGGCTCCATGGTGGGGCATCCGCCGGTGGGTGGGGCATCCGCCGGTGCGGGCGGGTGAGGGCCGCTCGACGTCGCCGGCGGCCCTCACCCTGGGTGTGCTCAGATCCCGGCGGTCTCCCGTGACCGCTCGGAGGGCTGCGCCCCGGGGGTGTCGCCGTGGGCGGTCGCCTCGGCTTCGACGTCGGCGCCGGTGAGTGCCTTGCCTTCGACGTCGGCGCGGGTGAGCGCCTCGCCCTCGATGTCGACGCGGGGGAGCACGCGGTCCAGCCATCGGGGCAGCCACCAGGCCCGGTGGCCGAGGAGGGCCAGGACCGCCGGTACGAAGGCCATGCGCACGACGAAGGCGTCGAAGAGGACGGCGATGGCGAGTCCGAAGCCGATCATCTTGATCATCGATTCGCCGGCGGTGACGAAGCCGGAGAACACGCTCATCATGATCAGTGCCGCTGCGACGACGACGCGGGCGCTGTGGCCGAATCCGGTGACCATGGCGCGGCCCGGGCTCTGTCCGTGGACGTACGCCTCGCGCATGCGGGACACGAGGAACACCTGGTAGTCCATGGCCAGGCCGAAGACGATGCCGACGAGGAAGATCGGCATCATGCTCATGATCGGGCCGGTCTGTTCGACGCCGAGGAGGTCGGCCGCCCAGCCCCACTGGAACACCGCGACGACCGCGCCGAGCGAGGCCAGGACGGACAGGAGGAATCCGACGGCCGCCTTGACCGGCACCACGAGGGAGCGGAAGACGACGAGCAGGAGCAGGAAGGCGAGCCCGACGACGACGGCCAGGTAGGGAATCAGCGCGCTCTGCATCTTCTGCGCGACGTCGATGTTGGCCGCCGTCGTCCCGGTGACCTGGAACGTCGCGTCGGTGGCCGATTCAAGACCCGCGCGCTCGCCCCGGATGGTGTGGACGAGGTTCTCCGTCTGCTTGCTGGTGGGCGAGGTGGACGGCGTGGCGGAGACGATCGCGGTGTCCCCGGCCTGGTTGAAGCGGGGCTCGGACACGGACACGACGCCGTCCGTCGCGGCGATCTTCTTCACGATGGTGTTCACCGCCCCGGTCGCGTCGGGGGCGCCCTGGGCGTCGACCACGATGGTCAGCGGGCCGTTGAAGCCGGGGCCGAAACCCTTCGCGAGGTCGTCGTAGGCACGGCGTTCGGTGGTGGAGGTGGGCTTGGCCTCGTCGCCGGACATGCCCAGCTGGAGATCGGCCACGGGCAGGGCGAGCGCTCCGAGTCCGACGACGGACAGCAGGAGGACGGGGAGGGGGCGACGCAGCACGAAGCGGGCCCACCTCGATTCCCTGGGACCGGCCCCCGCACCGGGACCGGCCGCCGCGCCGGAGACGCTGGCCGCCCCCGTGGACGTGGCCGCCCCGGCGCCACGGCTCTTGCGGATCCGGCGGTGCAGAGCCCGGGGCAGGACCGCGTCCGGCCAGAACCCGAGCAGCGCGGGAACCAGGGTCAGCGCGATGACCACGGACAGCAGGACCGCTCCGGCGGCCGCGAGCCCCATCTTGGTCAGCATGGGGACACCGACGATCGACAGTCCCGCGAGGGCGACGACGACGGTGAGTCCGGCGAAGACGACGGCGGAACCGGCCGTACCGGTGGCCCGGCCCGCCGCTTCCAGCGAGGTGTGCCCCTTGCCCCGCTCCTCCCGGTACCGGGAGACGATGAACATCGCGTAGTCGATCCCGACCGCGAGTCCCAGCATCGTGGCCAGGGTCCCCGTCGAGGACGACAGGCCGAAGGCGCTGCTCAGGGCCAGGATGGCCATCATGCTGGTGGCCACGCCGATGACGGCGGTCAGCAGGGGCAGTCCGGCCGCGGCCATGGATCCGAAGGTCACCAGCAGGACGAGCGCGGCCACCAGCACGCCCGCCGCCTCCCCGATACCGCCCGCCTCCGTCTGCGCGGCGACGGCGTCGCCGCCGGACTCGACGGTGAGACCGGCCTTCCTCGCGTCGCCCAGCGCCCGCTGGAGCTCGGTCCTGCTGCCGTCGGAGAGGTCCTTGCCCGTCACCTTGTAGGTGACCGTCGCGTAGGCGGTGGTCCCGTCCTCGCTGACGGCGTTCGCCCGGAACGGGTCCACCGCGCTCGCGACCTGGCCGCCGGCCGCGGCCTCCGCGACCGTCTTCTCGATGGCCTCGCGGTTGCCGGCGGCCGTCACCTTCTGTCCGTCAGGCGCGACGAAGACGATCCGCGCGCCGGCCCCGTCCGCGGCGGCTCCGGGGAAACGCTGGGCGATGAGGTCGAAGGCCTTCTGGGATTCGATCCCCGGCATCGACGAGGAATCGTCGGAGCCGGCGGCCGCGGTGAGGCCCTTGAAGCCGACGACGGCCACGACGGCCACCCACAGCAACAGGACCCAGCGGCGCTTCCGGAAGGCCGACCGGCCCAGCCGGTAGAGGAAGGACGTCATGACAGGGGATCTCCACATCTGGTCTCGGGAATCTTCCACAAGACTCCTGGACCGGCGCGGTTCCGTCGTCGTGCGCCTGCTGGCAGTCCGGCGTACTGCACACGCACTACTCGGCTCCCGGATCCACGCCCGAGGGAGGACCGAGGTCCCCGGTGTCCGTCCCGGGTCGGGGCCGCGGCGGGCCGGATTCACAGGAAAATGAAGCCAGACTCACAGGTGAATTCCGGCCATCCGGAAGGTAAAGTCCGACCACCTTCTCGAAGTAAGAACGTCCCTTACCGTTCACCTACCGGATCGTGATCACCCGACCGCGCCCGTCAGCAGGTGCACGCTCAAGGATGTTGAAACGCCTGGAGCCCGCGAAGTGTCAGCATCAAACCTGCCCGCTCGCCTGCGCGTCGCAGCCGGCCGCCTCCTCCTGCCCACGGTGCTCGCATCGTCGTTCGCCGGACAGGCGGTGGGCGCCCTCCTCCCCGCCGTCCCCCTGCTGGTGGCCTCCACCGTCGTGGGACTGGCGGCGGACTTCACCATGCACCGCTGGCAGCCGAGTACGGCCGCCACCCTCGGCAAGCTGCACGCCACCGTGTTCGTGCGCCAGGTCGTCCGGGACCTGCTGCTGGTGGCCGGCCTGATCCGCATCGAGGACCAGGACTACGAGACGAAGTACCTGGCCCTCATCTGCGGTCTGATGCTCTTCTACGCCCTGCACTTCTCGTGCCAGGCGCTCGCGATCATGGTCCGCCGCACCCGCACCCTGCCCGTGGTGACCCGGAACGTCGACGCGTCGGCCCTGGGGCTGAGCGCCGCTCCCCCGGCCCTGCTCATGCAACGCTCCGGGCAGCGGCTCCTCCTGTTCTCCCTGCCCTCGATGGCCGGTCTGCTGACCGACGCGGCCGGCGCCTCGGCCTGGTGGGCCGCCGCGGGCATCGCGGTGTCCGCGGTCCTCGGCGCGGTGGCCGTCGGCACACTGGCGCTGCGGCTGCTGCCGGGACGCCGGCCGGTGTCGGACGAGCAGGCGCTGGAGTGGTTCGAGCAGTGGCTCGCGGACTACCGGCCCACGGTGGGCATGTACTTCTCCGGCGGCACGAGTTCGGCGTACCAGGCGAACATGTGGCTGGAGCCGCTGGCCCGGATCGAGGGCCGTCCGCTGATCGTGCTGCGCGAGCGCTTCATGGTGAAGCAGATCGCCTCCACCGACATCCCGGTCGTGTGCCTGCCGAAAGTCGCCGATCTGATGCGCCTGGAGCAGTCCACGCTGCAGATGCTGATCCACCCCTCGAACTCGGGCAAGACCTCGCAGGTGCTGCGCATCCCCACCATCAAGCACGCCTTCGTCAACCACGGCGAGAGCGACAAGCTGTCCAGCTGCAACCCGTACGCGAAGGCGTACGACGAGGTGTGGGTGGCCGGTCCCGCGGCGCGCGAGCGGTACGCCCTGGCGAACGTGGGCGTCGACGACAAGGACGTCGTGGAGATCGGGCGCCCGCAGCTCGACGCGATCGAGCCGCACACCGGTGCGCCCGCCGGCCCGTACACCACGGTCCTCTACGCCCCCACCTGGGAGGGCTGGGACGGCAACCCGGGCAACACCTCGATCATCGAGGCCGGCGAGAACATCGTCCGCGCCCTGCTGGCCGACCCGAAGGTCCGGCTCCTGTACAAGCCGCACCCGCTGACCGGCTCGGTCATTCCCCGGGCGGGCGCCGCCGACCTCCGCATCCAGGAGATGATCCGCGCCGCGAACGCCCTGCGGGCCACGGAGCACGCCGCCGAGCGGCCGGCTCCCTCCGCCGCGGCGGACCTGGCCGCCAGGACCGCCGAACTGGACCGGCTGACCACGTCCTCGTTCCGGGCGAGCGCGGACGACGCGGAGCGGATGCTGCTCGAGACCGTCCCCGAGCCGGGGCGCGGGGCCGCCGTGGCCGCCGCGACCGCCGCCTGGGAGGCCGCGCACTGGGCCTCGTTCCCCGCGTGGGAGCACCAGGTCGTCATCGGGGCGCGCCCGACCGTCTACGCCTGCTTCAACGCCGCCGACGTACTGGTCAGCGATGTCTCCAGTGTCATCTCCGACTATCTGGCGAGCGAGAAGCCGTACGCCGTCACGAACACCAGCGGTCTTCCCGAGCAGGAGTTCCGCGACACCTTCCCCACGGTCAGGGCGGGTGCCGTCCTGACTCCCGACGCCTCCGGCGTACCCGCGCTGCTCGAAGCCGTGCGGCAGCCCGAGAAGGACCCGTACGCCCTGGCCCGCGCCGAGCTCAAGCTGCATCTGCTGGGCCCGTCCGACCCGCCGTCCGTCGTCCGCTTCAACGACGCCGCCCGTGATCTGTGCGCGGCGGCCGACCAGCGCCGGGCGGCCACGACGGGGGCGCTCGCGGCGATCCCGAGCCAGCGGGACGCGAGCACGGTGCTGGAGAGCGAGAGCGTCAAGGGCTGAGGCACCGGGCGCGTACGACGCTGTCCCACGGGGCGGTCCGCAGCGGCGGCCGCTCCGTGGGGCGCGGGGAGAGCCGCGGCCCGGTGGGGTCCCGTGGGCTATTACGCGGCTGTGACGGCGAACGCACAGATCCGTCGCTCTGCGTTGGAAGACTTCCCTCATCGCGAAGGGCGGCAAGTCGAGCGGACCGGCTCCGGTCCCGGCGGGCGGTTCCCGCGCGACTCTCTCCGCAGCGCCGTACACATCTCTGGGGGAACCTCGATGTCCGCTCGTAACCGTCGGAGCACCGCAGCCGCCGTCACCGCGGGAGCCGCCGCACTGCTCGCCCTCTGCGGCGCGGCCGCCAACGCGATGGCCGCTCCGGCCTCCGCCGGCGGCGCCAGGGCCGGCGCCGCGATGGTGGCCGCCGCCACCTCCGCCCACACCCTCACCGTGCCCAGGGGACTGACCATCAGCGACGGCACGCGCCACGTCCTGGTGAACGGCCGGTCGATCGACTTCGGCACCGTCGTCCGTGACCTGGCCTGGAACCCCAGCGGCAGCAAGGCCGCGTTCATCGACGGGCACGGCAACCTCGTCGTCTCCGACCCGGACGGCAGCCACCGCGTCACCGTCGCCGCCAACCCCGGCACCCAGACCTGGTCCCACCCCACCTGGCAGGTGGCCGCCGCCGACCGGCAGAACCAGATCCCCGCGAAGAACAACCTCATCTTCTCGGCCAAGATCCACGGCAGGACCGTCCTGGAGAAGGTCAAGGCCACCAGTAACCACGGCACGCCGGCCAAGATCAGCCTGAACGGCGAGCCGGGCGAGGGCGGCGTCCCGCAGACCGACAACACCTGGCCGAACGCGGGCGGCAACTACGGCATGGCCGTCTACGCGAACACCCACGACGGCGAGGTCTACATCCGCGACGACTACCTGCGCCAGCAGGGCCACTCGCTGGCCAAGGGGTCCGAGCCCGCGCTCTCCCCCGACAACGAGGACGTCGTCTTCGTCCGCTCCGTGCACGGACACGACCACCTCTTCGTCGAGGAGTTCGGCAACTCCGGCCCGGTCGTCAAGGACGTCACCCCGCACGCCACCACCGACTACACCGAGCCCGCCTGGTCGCCGAACAGCAAGACCATCGCCTTCCGGGCCCCGAACGGCACCTACACCATCACCAGGACCTCCCACGGTTTCGGAGCGCCCGTGAAGGTCTCCTCGCACACCGGGCTGCCCGCCTACCGGGGCTGACCGCCCGCTACCGCGGCCGGCCGTCGCCCGGCCGGCCGCCGGAACGGGCCAGTTCGGCCCGGAGCTCCTCCAGATGCTGGTCGGCCGTGTCGTGCGGCAGGTACTCGACCACGTCGAGGAAGCGGAACAGGACCTGTGTCCTGGTGACGGCGAACTCGTAGTCGCCGTAGCCCACCACGGCACCCATCTCTCCACGGACGGCACCCCGGACGACATGCGCGGTCATGTCGTCCGGGGTTTCGGCCGTCAGCCCCCGGCGCGCGTTGGGCCGTGCCAGATACGGGCAGACCATCGAGGCGTAGAGCATGCACGCGCGATGACCCGGGGCCTCCAGGGTCGCCGCCATGTTCCGGTACGGCCGCCCGGCGGCGAGCGCCTCGCCGATCGCCGCGCTCTCCGCGGCACCGACCACCCGCCACACGGGACCCCTGGGTATCAGGGTGTTGCACACCGAGCACAGCCGCTGCCGCGCGCACTCGGCGCTGCGCTCGTAGTCGGTGAGCGCGAACTGGGGCTGCTCGCCCTCCCACGGGGTGATGGCGGGCACGGGATAACCGCGGCTGTCACGGGGACGGACCTCGACGGTGGCCGGCATGGGAACGGAATCGAATCGCACACCCCATGGTGAACCAGGCACCGGCCCGCCGTCACGACAACCGCGCTCCGCCGCGTTTCTCCCGACGGCAGGGTCCTACGCGGCGCCGCTGATGTCCGGGGCGATGTAGCGGCGGTGGAGCGGGTTGAAGGAGACGTCGGGTTCGCCGGGGAGGCCGGCCTTCTGGATGGCGGGGGCGAGGCGCTCGGCGAAGAAGGCCTCGAACGCCTGCTGGGACTCCCAGACGTCGGTGACGTGCAGGCCCTGCGCGTCGAACCAGGCCACGTGCATCTGTCCGCCGGCCGCCGGGATCTCCTCCCACCGGACGGCGTCCCGCACCGTGTCGTACTGCTCCGGTGTGGCTTCCGCCCAGTGCATCGACATCACGATTGCCATGTCCGGCTCCCTGTTGCTCGTAGTGGTGACGCCGCTCTCGGACCAGCAAACAGGCACGCGCCGCCGCTCACATCTCCACGGCGGCCAAAGGCGTGCCCCCGCCGGTACCGGGCACCGGGATCGTTCCACCCGCCGGGCCACGCCGGACAGAGCGTGCGGGGGCACACCGGCGCCCGGGGAGACCCTCGTACGCTCGCGTCGGGCCCTCCGCTCCGGCGTGGCCCGGGGACCGGGTGCCGGCCCCGGTCAGTTCTGGTAGACGCGGTCCGAACCCGGGCCGCCCGAGAGGGTGTCCGCGCCGGAGCCGCCGTGGAGCAGGTCGTTGCCGCTGTTGCCGTAGATCTTGTCGTTGCCCGGGCCGCCGTAGAGGCGGTCGTTGCCGCGGCCGCCCTGGATCAGGTCGGCGCCCGCGTTGCCGTAGATCGTGTCGTTGCCGTCGTCGCCGTACAGGCCGTTGTCCTGGTCGACGTAGCTGCCGTCGGCCTCGCTCACACCGCCGCTCAGGACGTCGTTGCCCGAGCCGCCGTGGCAGGTGTAGCCGCAGGAGGTGAGGGTGTCGTTGCCCGCGCCGCCGAACGCGCCCTCGCCGTAGGCGCCGCCGCCTCCGGACAGGTGGTCGTTGCCGTCCTGGCCGTAGAGGACGTCACGGCCGTGGCCGGTGAGGGTGTCGTTGCCGGTCCCCCCGTAGATGCGGGAGTAGCCGCGGTTGCCGGGGTCCACGGTCGCGGTGTCGTTCCCGTCCCCCAGGCTGACGATCAGGGTGTCGAGGTCGGAGGCGGAGGTGTTCGGCTCGGTGACCGTGCAGACCGCCTGGGTGGTGTCCCCGGAGGCGGGGCGGACGCAGCCCGCGCCGAGGGAGATCCGCACGGTGTCGTCGAACGTGTAGATGTAGTCGGAGAGTTGGGAGTCGGGGTCGGTCGCGCCGAGAGCCCAGGAGATCTTCAGGTGGTTCGTCTGGCCGGCGGCTGCCGTGTAGTAGAGCTTCTGGCCGGTGGAGACCGCGGTGGCGCTCCTGGTGGTCGCGGCGGTCGCGGCGTTCGCCGCCGGGGCCACGACGGCCGCGGACACGGCGGCCGTGGCGGCGGCCAGCGCCAGCAGTCTCGGAAGGGCGGTGGTACGACGACTGGACATGGTTCCCCCTCGTTGGGTTCGTGCGGCTCGGCGGCCCCGGCGGTCAGGCGTACGTGCCGTTCCGGGGCCGTGGACTCCCACTGGCGCGCTCCGGACGTTCACGCCGGGAACACGTGCGCAGGCATCCCGTTCGACACCCCCAGGGGAGGGGTAGTTGTGAGCCGAGTCGTACAACTTTCCCTGGTTCAGGGAGAGTTCACCTCCGATTGTCGTCCATGTGCCGTGGACGGCTCCGGGTGTTGGTCCTCGGGGGACGCGGTGCGGTGGCGGAGCAGTGCGGGGGCCAGGGTCAGCGTCACGGCGACCGAGGCGGCGGCCATCACCGTCATCGCCGTGGCGGGCGTGACGAGTTGGGCGATCCCGCCGGCCAGGGCCGCGCTCACGCCCTGCATGGTGATCATGCCCGCCGTGTGGAGGCCGAGGCCGTGGCCGCTGAGTTCGTCGGGGATCAGGGCCACCAGGCGTTCCTGCTGGATCAGGCTCGACCCGAAGCCGACCGAGGCGAGGGCGGCGAGCGCGGCCGCCACGGCCACGCCGGGACGCAGGACGAAGAAGAGGTACGGGGTCGCGAGGAGCAGCAGGAACGGGATGCCCAGGCGGGCCCGGATCCGGGGCGGCAGCAGGCGCCCGGTCGTCACGTCCCCGGCGAACATGCCGAGGGCCGCGAAGGCGAACAGGACGCCGGCCCGGCTCGGGGCGTACGACACGTACAGCGACTCGCAGCCGACGACCAGCCCGTTCGGCACCCAGAGCAGGAGATAGAGGGTGCGGCGCTCCGGGGAGGCGAAGAGGCGGGCGTTGGCCCGCCAGGTCCGGGCGACGGACGGGCGGCCGAGGGCCCGGGGCGCCCGGGGCGTGAGGCCGAACCGGGCGGTCACGGCCGCCGCCAGATACAGTCCGGCCGCCAGCAGGAGCGTGGAGCGCGGGGAGAGCAGGGCGACGAGGAGGCCACCGGTCGCGTACCCGGTGATCTGGGCGATCCCGCTCATCATGTTGAACACCGAACGCCCCAGCAGATACCCCTCCTTGGCGAGGATCTCGGTCAGCAGGCCCCACTGGACCCCGCCGCCGAAGGACTGGACGAGCCCGAGGAACAGGAGCAGCGCGAAGACCGCCCCCACCGGGAGACCGGGGATCGCCATGGCCGCCGTACCGAGCCCGAAGAGGAACGAGATGCCCGCCGTCGTGGCGCGCGGGGGCAGCCGGTCGGCGGCCGAGAGCAGGGTGGACGCGCCGATCACCTGGACCAGGGAGGGGCCGAACATGCTCAGCGCGGTGAGCAGCGGCGAGCCGGTCGCCCGGTACACGAGGGTGCCGAGGGCCAGACCGCTCACCGTCGAGGCGGTGGTCCGGAAACAGGAGGACAGGAACAGCGGGGTGAACTCCCGCGTGCGGAAGAGCTCGGAGTAGCTGCGCATCCGCGGAGTCTGCGGGGGCGCACGGGCGGCCGATACTGTTTCGCACAGGAACGAAACGTCCGGTGACACGAGCCGGGGGCGGGCCGGCAGGCCAGGCAGGTTAGGCAGGCCAGGCAGGCCGAGGACAACCAGGCAGGCTGGCCGGAGACAGGCAAGGCGCCCCGGCCGGGACAAGCCGGCCGGGGACAGGCAAGCCAAGGGCAGGCAGGCCGGCGGCCGGGAATCAAGGGCGAGGGGGCGGGCGTGGGCTGGTGGCAGGTGAACGCCGACACCCTGGCCGGGAGCCGTTTCGTGCTGTCACCGCTCGCGGAGATGTTCGCCGCCCTGAGACTGCTGCACGTCGGCACCGCCGCGCACCCCGGTGAACGCGCCTGGCTGGACGCCCATCTGCCGGCGTACCGCGCCCGGCTCGCCGCCGACCCGGTCACCGCGCTGCTCGTGCGCTGCGGGCTCGGCCGGGAGTGGATCGCCGACTTCCTCACCCCGACCCCGTACGGCGACGAGACCTTCGAGGCCGAGGTCGCCCGGGTGCGGGAGGTCCCGCCCGGGGCGGCCCGCGGCCATCTCGTCCGCGCGGTGGGCGGTCCGCTGCCCGCCGCGCTCGCGGACCGCGACGACCTGCCGGAGCGGGCCGCCGCACTGTTCACCGCCGTCTGGGAGGAGTCCGTACGCCCCGACTGGGAGCGGCGGAGGCGGATCCTGGAGGCCGATGTGGTGGCGCGGACCGCGCGGCTCGGCCAGGGCGGCTGGGCGGCGGCGCTGGACGGGCTGCGGCCCGGCACGCGCTGGCTCGGCGACAACCGCCTCCAGGTCAACCTGCACGAGTACCCGCCGCGCGAGATCTCCGGCGCCCAGCTCCTCTTCGTGCCCGTCACGCCGACGGCCGGATGGGTGTCCTGGGAGGAGCCCGCCCGGTACGCCGTGGTCTACCCGTGCTCGGGGGCGCTGGCCGACACGGCGGGCGCGGTCGTGCCCGAGAGCCTCGGGGCGCTGCTCGGGACGGCCAGGGCCGGGGTCCTGGTCCGTCTCGACTCGCCCCTGTCCACCAGCCAGCTGGTCGCCGTGACCGGGCAGGGCCTCGGATCGGTCGGCCGCCATCTGCGGGTGCTCCTCGACGCCCGGCTGGTGGAGCGGCGGCGGGCGGGACGGTCGGTGCTCTACTCGCGGACGGCGGCCGGTGAGGTGCTTGTCACAGCGCAGGGCCACCGGCGGACCGACGGGACCGGCTGAGGCGCCACCTACCGGAGTTAGCATCCGCTTATGACTACTGACAACACCGCTTCCTCCGTGCTCGACGTCGAGATCGGGGCCCTCCAGGGGGGCTCCGCCGCCCTGTCCCAGTACGCGGGCAAGGCCGTCCTCATCGTGAACGTGGCCTCCAAGTGCGGGCTGACCCCGCAGTACGCGGGTCTTGAGCGACTGCACGCCCGGTACGCCGACCAGGGCTTCACCGTCCTCGGCGTGCCCTGCAACCAGTTCCTCGGCCAGGAGCCCGGCAGCTCCGAGGAGATCGCCGAGTTCTGCTCCGCGACCTACGGCGTGACCTTCCCGATGACCGAGAAGGTCGAGGTGAACGGTGACGCGCGGCACGGGCTGTACGAGCGTCTGACGGGCACCGCCGACGCCGAGGGCCACTCCGGCGACATCCGCTGGAACTTCGAGAAGTTCCTGATCGGGCGCGACGGCACGGTCGTCGGCCGCTTCTCGCCGCAGACCGAGCCGGAGGCCGCCGAGCTGGTCTCCGCGGTCGAGAAGGCGATCGGCTGACACCTCGCCCCTGGCGTTGACCTTGCCCCTGGGGCAAGGGGGAGCGTCCCTGTCACCGGGCGGAAGGCGCCCGGTGACGGAGGATGACAGGGTGGACGAGGATCTGCTCACGATCGGCGCGTTCGCCTCGCGGGCGCGGCTCTCGGCGAAGGCGCTGCGGCTGTACGACCGGCTGGGGCTGCTGACCCCGGCGTACGTCGACGCGGTCAGCGGCTACCGCTACTACCGCGCCGGGCAGACCGAACGGGCCCGGCTCGTCGCGCTGCTGCGCCAGCTGGACATGCCGCTGGCGCGGATCGCGGACGTGGTGGAGGCGCCGGGTCCGCGGGCGGCCTCGCTGCTCGCCGCGTACTGGGACGACGCCGAGGCGCGGTTCGCCTCGCAGCGGGCGCTCGCCGGTTACCTCCGTGGACGTCTTTCCGGGAGGAGTTCCGAGATGTACGAGAAGTTCGCCGTCGAGACCGCCGAGGTGCCCGAGCAGGTCGTGCTGACCGAGAGGCGGCACGTCCTGGCGCCCGAGCTGCCGGTGTGGATCCCCGGCTCGCTGGGACGGCTGGAGCAGGGCGCGGGCGAGGCCGGGGGCGTCACCGGGCCGCCGTTCGTCGTCTACCACGCCGAGGTCGGCATGGAGAGCGACGGCCCCGCGGAGGCGTGCGTGCCGGTCGCCGACGAGGCCGCGGCACGGGCCTGGGCGGAGCGGCAGGGCCGGGCCACCGGGGCCGGGGTGCGGGTCGAACCGGCCCGGCGCATCGCCTTCACCCGCATCACCAAGGCCCAGGTCGCCCATCCGCAGATCCTCGCCGCGTTCGAGGCGGTCGAGGTCTGGGCCGGCGAGCGGGGGCTGTCCGTCGACGGCCCCTGCCGGGAGATCTACTTCGCCGACTGGGACGCGGCCGGTCCCGGCGACCCGGTGTGCGACGTGGCGTTCCCCGTGAGGTGAGGTGAGCTGAGGCGAGGGTGCGGCGTGGCCCGGGTGCCGCGCCGCGCCCACCTTCGTGTGGTGCAGCGCCCACCTTCGTGTGACATTGCGGGCACCGCACCCGGGAGCCGTGTACGAGTTGGGAGTTTCGGTGGTCTCGTCCCTCTCGGGAGTTCGCTGTGCCTTCTGTCGCTTCCTCGGTCCCCGTTCTCGCCCCCGTGCCGGGAGGCGGGGCGTCCACGGAAGTGGCGGAGTACCGGCTCTCGTGGGAGGGCTACGGGTACACCGCACGGGTCGCCCGCCACGGCTCCCCCGTCACGGAGCCGCTGCTGGTGCTCGGCGGGTCCGACCAGACCCGGTACTCGTGGATGCGGCACGAGCGCCGGCTCGGTGAACTCGGGACCGTGGTGACGGTGGATCTGCCCGGGTTCGGGGACGCGGACTTCCTGCCGGCCGAGCACGGGATCGACTTCCTGGCCGAGTGCGCGGGCCATCTGCTGCGCGAGCTGGGGCTCGGCCCGGTGAACCTGTACGCCGGGTGCTACGGCGGGGCGGTCGGGCTCCGGCTGGCCCAGCGGTATCCGCGGCTGCTGCGCAGGATCGCCGTCCAGGGGATGTCGGACCACATCCCGCGCTGGTTCGCCGAGGCGCTCGTGGGCTGGGTCGAGCTCCTGGAGCAGGGGCGCGTGGAGGAGACCGCCGAGGAGTTCGTCCGGTGCTTCGTGCCGCCGCCCGGCGACCGCACCGTACGCAAGCACGCCGCCCTGACCCGGCTGATGTACCAGCAGTTCGCGGCGCAGAGCCCGCACGACGTCACCGTGACCGTCGAGCGGAACCGGCGGCTGCTGGCCCACGAGTGGTACCGGCGGGCGCCCGTTCCCGCCGTCCCGTACCTGGTGTTCACCGGCGAGCACGACACGCTCACCACGCCCGACATGGTCCGCTCGGTGGCGGCGGACCTGCCGGGCGCGTGGTTCACCACGATCAGGGAGTGCGGCCATCTGGCCCATCTCCAGCGGCCCCAGGACTTCTGCGATCTGCTCGTCCGCTTCTTCCGCGACGGGCGGCCGCAGGACGCGGGCCTGCCCTACTGCGGGCCCTTCGAGCGGTTCTAGGGCCTGTCCGCGTTGTCGGACAGGCCCTCGGGTGCGGGGCGGGGGCTCAGCGCAGTTCCTCCGGGCACGGGGTTCCCCGGGGGAGCTGGTAGGGGGCCGCGAGCCGGTAGGTGCCCGGCTTCGGGGCGAGCAGCTCCGTCCAGGTGTCGCCCGCCGCGGTCTCCTCCGTCGGCATCAGACAGCCGTTGAGGTTGTCGTACGTCCTCGGGGTGCCGTTCGCGCGGTGCTTGGAGGCCTTCGTCTCCTGGGGCGCCTTGAGGCTCTTGCCCTTCTCGTCGACGACGCTCAGCCACGGCGAGTACGGGATGCGGATGAGGATGCGGCCCGCCTCCTTCACCTCGATGGTCATCTCGCCCTGCTCGGCCAGGTCGACGACGGCGTGCGGCTCGGCCAGCGGGGTGGGGTCGGTGACCGTGAAGAGCTGCCAGTTGGCGTCGCCCCAGATCTGCCGGAGGTAGGGCATGCCCCGCTGGACGAGCTCGCGTTCACGCTGGCCGCCGTCGCCGTCCGGTTCGCCCTTGGGCAGCACGACGTAGCGGATGGCCCAGCGCTGGAGCCACTCGTGGTAGTTCGCGGAGTTGAGCGTGTCGTCGTAGAAGAGCGGGTTGCGCTCCATGTCGGCCTGCCGGTTCCAGCCCCGGGCGAGGTTCACGTACGGGGCGAGGGCGGACGCCTCGCGGTGCGAGCGGGCGGGGACCACCTCGACGCGGCCCTTCTCGGCGTCCGCGAGCTGGAGCTGGTGGACGAGCGGGGCCAGCTCGCGCGCCCAGGAGGCCGCCGGGGTCGTGTGCACGATGTCGTCGACGGTCTTGACGCCGATCCACCCGGTGAACACGGCGAAGGACAGGACGATGCCGTACCACTTGCGGGACTTCGGCGCGGTGAAGGGCAGCGCGGCGATCAGGGCGACGCCCGCGAACAGCATGGCCAGGCGGGTGATGTTCGACCCGATCTGGGAGCTGATCAGCCAGACGAGGAGCACGGACAGCCCGTACACCGCCGCCGTGATCCGCACGGTCGTCCACTCCTTGGGGACCAGCAGGTAGACCGCGGCGGCGGACCCGAACGGCAGGAGGACCGAGAAGAACGTCATCGGCTGGGTGCCGGAGAACGGGAACAGCAGGGCCGAGAGCGCGACCACGACCGTCGGGGCGATGCCGAGGGCGTAGGCGCCGGGGCGGCGCTTCTGGAGGAACAGGGACACGGCCAGCAGGCCCACGAACAGTCCGGCGACCGGCGAGGCCGCCGTCGCGAGCGCGGCCAGCGGCGCCGCGCACAGGGCCTTCGCCCAGCGTTTGTAGCGCCAGCGGTGGGGCCAGCAGAAGACGACGGCGACGGCGCCGAGCGCGAACGCCGTGCCGAGGCCGTAGGTCACCCGGCCCGAGATTGCGTTGCAGAGCAGCGCGAAGACACCCGCGAGCGAGGTGGCGACCGGGTTACGGACGGCCCGGCTGCGGACCAGGATCAGCGTCAGCAGACCGGCCGAGATCGTCCCGGCGATCATCATCGTCGTCCGGACGCCGAGCACCGACATCAGATACGGCGACACCACGCTGTAGGAGACGGGGTGCATACCGCCGTACCAGGCGAGGTTGTACGCGGAGTCCGGGTGGCGGCCGACGAACTCCGCCCACGCGTCCTGGGCCGCCAGGTCTCCACCACTGTTCGCGAACGTGAAGAACCACACGATGTGGAGCACGCCGGCGAAGACGGTGAAGGAGAGGACGGGGTAGCGGCGGAAGAGGCCGAGGAACCTGGCGCCGGCCGTCCGGGCGGGCGGGGCCGGCTCGGCCGGCCGTCCCGACGGGGAGGGCTCGGCGGGCTCGGTCGTTCGGGTGGGCTCGGCGGGCTGGTCGGTCCGGGCCGGCCCGGTGCCGCCGGGCTTCGGGGCGGGGTCACCGCCGTGGTCCGTGTCCGTCCCTACGTCGCGGACCGCCCCGCGGGTGCCCGCGTGCAGCGGTATTCGCGGGCCCGTTCCCTGGCCCGCGTCCGCGTCGTCGGCGTGTGTCGGCTCCGCTGTCGCCACTGCAAGGTTCTCCCGCTGTCCCGTTGGTCCGTTCTGGGCCGGGACCCGCGGCTCGCGAGCAGCCCCGATTAGCGCGACGCTAGCACGCACACCGCCGGACGGCCCCCGTATGGGGCGCCGTCCGGCGGAGTGTGGTGCGGGTGACTCCGCCCGCCGTACGTCGGCGGTGCGTGCGCGCCTACGTCACCGGTGCGCGCGGCGGCTCAGCCGACGCGGGTCAGCTTCGCGCCGAAGCCGGGCTCGGCCAGGTCCGACTGGAGCGCGACGGGGATCCGTACGGCCTCGCTGGAACCGTCGCCGACCCTCAGCTCGCCGACGACCGTGCCCGCCTTGCCGGTGTGCGGCACGGCCGACTTGCCCTGACCGATGCTCAGCCGGGTCTTGAGGCCCGGCCAGCCGATCGCCGTCATGTTCTTGGTGGCGACGACCGGGGTCCTGCCGCCGAGCTGGTCGTCCACGTACCCGACGACCTGGCCCTTCTTCACCACGGTGGCGGTGACCAGGCTCTTCTGGACCTTGTCGATCAGCTTCTGGCTGTTGGTGATCGCCAGCTGGAGGCTGTCCCAGACCTTGCCGGTGCCGGCGTTCTGGTTCATCACCGCGCCGTAGACGGTCTGCGTCCTACCGTCCACGACCTTGGTCGCGGCCCACACCAGGTTGCCGCCGGCGGGCGTCGACGAACCGGTCTTCAGACCGATCACGCCGACCTGCTTCACCAGCAGGTCGTTGTTGTTGTAGATCGTGCCGGGCAGCCCGGGGATGTCCGCCTTGGCCATGCCGACGACACTGCGGAACACGTCGTTCTTCATGACCTGCTTGGCCAGCTTGACCTGGTCGGTGGCCGTGCTGACCGTCGTCTTCTGCAGACCGCTCGGGTCCGTGTACGTGGTGTTCGTCATGCCGAGGTCCTTGGCCGCGGTGTTCATCTTGGCGACGAACGTCTTGGCGTCGGAGTCCCAGCGGGCCAGCAGCCGCGCCACGTTGTTGCCCGAGGGGATCATCAGCATCTGGAGCATCTGGCGCTCGGTGAACTGCTGGCCCTTCGACATCGCCGCCGTCGACTCGTCCGGGAGCTTCGACTCGTCCTCGGCCTGCTGGTCGACGGTGATCTTCTCGCCTTCCTCGTTCCCCTTCAGCGGGTGCTCCTGAAGGATCACGTACGCGGTCATGATCTTGGCGACGCTCGCCGTGGGAGCGGGGGCCTGCTTGCCGTCGGTGCCGAGGCTGCCCACGCCGTCCACCTCGATCGCGGACTGGCCCTGCCCGGGCCAGGGCAGGTCGAGGGTGCCGCCGCCGAAGGTGTACGTGCTGTCGGCGCTGAGCGCGAGGGACGCGGCCGGCAGCGGACGGAAGGCCTGCGCGACTGCAAAGATCACCAGGACCAGCAGGACCAGCGGCGTCCAGATCTTGACCCGCCGCACGAGGGTGCGGACCGGGGTCTGCGGGGGCGGCGGGGTGTTGGTCAGCTCGGCGAGCAGATCCAGCGGCGGCTTGGGCGGAAGCGGCAGCTGGGTGGTGCGCTCCGGACCGACCTGCGGGATCGCCGCGGTGGCCGCCGCGGGCTTGTCGAAGGCCTTGGGGGCGGACGCGGGCGCGACCCCCCACGACGGCTTCGGCTTCGACGCGGGGTCCGGCGCGGCGGGGCGCTTCGGCTCCGCGGGAGCGGGCTTCGCGGCCGGCGCTGCCGACGCGGCCGCGGCACCGGGCTCCGGCTTCGCGGCGGGCTCGGGCTTCCGGGCCGGCTCGGGCTTGGCGGCGGGTTCGGGCGCGGGCTTCGTACGCGCCGGAGGGAAGTCGTCGAGCCGGTTGAGCGGCACGAACTTGCTGGTGCGCACGGGGGTGCCCGCGGACGTGCCCTTCGGCTCGTCCTTCGGCTCGTCCTCCGGCTCGCCTTCCGGCCGGCCGGCGGGCTTCCGGGTGGCACCGCCCAGCTTGAGCATGGTGGTGGGCTGGTCCACGGCCGGGCGCCGCGGGGTCTTGAAGACGGCGGTGGGCTGATCGACGACGGGGCGCTCGGGGGCGGAGTCCTCGTCGGCCTCCGTGTCCGGGGTCTCACCGTCGACCGCGTCCGAGGGCTCGGCGTCGGAAGGTCCGGCGTCGGAGGGCTCGGCGTCCGCGGGTTCGTCGGACACCGCGTCAGGGGTCCCGGCGGCGGGGGACGCTTCGGGCTCGTCCTCGGGTGCGGCGTCCTGCGGCTCGTCCTCGGCCGCGGAGGCGGAGGCGGAGGCGGGTTCGTCCTCGTCGCCCTCGTCGTCGGCGTCGTCCGCGGGCGTCTCGGCGGCGGCCTCGGGCTCGCGGCCGGACAGGGACGCGGACTCGGACCCGGAGTCCTTGTCGGCGCCCGCGTCGGTGCCGGCGTCCGCGTCGGTGTCGATATCGATGTCGCGGTCGGAGTCCGCGTCGGAGTCGGGACCGGCGGCGGGTTCGGCGGCCTCCTCGTCCGTGCCGGACGTCTCCCCGGACGCCTCGGGGCCCTCGGGCTCCCCGGACGCCCCGGACGTGCCCTCCGACGCCGTGGAGGCCCCGGAGGCACCCGTTCCCTCACCGGGCTCGTCGGCGGCGGCCACAGCGGGCTCCACGCCGTCCGCGGAGTCGTCCGCGTCACCGTCGACGGAGTCGTCGGCCGAGTCGGCGGCGGAGTCGTCCGAGCCGGCGTCGTCGCCACCTCCGGTCCCGGTCCCGCCCTCGGAGCCCGCGTCGGCCCCGGAGCCGGTGCCCGCGTCGGACCCGGCCGAGTCCGACGGCTCGGGCTCGTCCGATCCGGCGACCCACGCGGCCACCGCCGCGCGCAGCCGTGTGTCGCCCTCGGCGTTCTTGCCCCCGGACGCGCCGTCGCCGTCGGCGGACTCGGAGGCACGCTCCGGCTCCGCCGTGAGGGGGGCGTCTGCCGCACGGGCCGCCTCGCCCTTCAGCGCCTTCGTCGAGAACACAGCCGTCGCCTGATCCACCCGTACCGTGGCGGCCCGCTCACGGGCCATCGCCATCCGGGGATCGGCCGAAGCCGTGCTCTTGGCCGACGCCGACGAAGCGGACGGCGCCGAAGCGGACGCCACCGCGCCCGACCGCGCCGGACCCGGAACCGCCGCCGGGGCCTCCGGCGTCGCTTCTGCCGACGACGCCGACGACTCGTGCTGCTTCGACCTGTCGGGGGACTCGCCCGCCACCGATGCCTCCTCCATGCGGCGCACGCCCTCCGCGCGCCGAAAACGAACCGTCAAACCCTTGAACCGCCGCCCGGACACCGCTGCCCGAACCATGTACCAGTGTCCTGTGTGAGGGCTCGACCCTTGCGGTAGACGAGAACGACATACCTGCCGGTTCCCTCATATTCCGGTCACGCGCTCTCGACAGACCAATGTGAGAGGGGTCACCCTGTCATTCATCCACGCGGGGAGGCATGGATGGGCAAGAGCCGCAGAACAATTCCGGAGGAGCTTCTGCTGCTGGCGTTGGACCCGGCCACGGGTACCACCGCGCAGCCGCAGTCGCTCGACCTCGGTCTGGCCGGAGCGCAGCTAGTGGAGCTGGCGCTGGCCGGACGGATAGCCCCAGACGGGGATCGTATCGCCGTGGTGGTGCCACGGCCGACCGGAGATCCAACACTGGACTGTGCGTTGGAACTCCTTCGCCGCCGCGGGGCACCCGTACGCGCGGTCAACTGGATCGGCGGACCCCGCCTGGGGCTCCGTCAGACCTACCTCTCTCATCTGGAGAGGTGCGGCATGGTCCATGCCGTGGCCGGCCAGATGTGCGGGGTCCTTCCGACGACTCGCTACCAGGCGACGGACACGGACATCAGCCGGGAGATCCGAACCCGGCTGGACAACGCGATCCGCACCGGCGTACCGCCGGACCCGCGGACCGCGGCGCTCGCCGCACTGGCCCACGCGGTCGGTCTCGGCAAGCACCTGTATCCGGGGAACGAGGGACGATCGTCCCGGTCCCGGCTGCGGGACCTGATCAGGCACGACCCCATGGGCGGCCTCGTGGCGCACGCCGTGATGGACGTCCAGAGCGGTGTGGCCGCACAGCCGCGCCGCAACCCGGCACCGGTGGGCCGTCCGGCCACCGCCGGCGTCAGGTCCGCACCGGAGACCGCTCGCGGTGTTCCGGCGCAACCGCGCCATGGTTCGATGGCGCGCGCCGTGGCGCACTGAGCCGCGGGCCCGAGACGGCCCGCTTCGGTCACCACCGGCAGCACCCTCGGCGGACAGCACCCGCACCGCCGGCATCCGCACCGCCAGCACGTCCCGCACCGCCGGCACACGCACCGCCAGCACCGCCAGCACCGCCAGCACCACCGTGAGACACCAGCGCCGCACCGCAGTCCCCAGGATCCGGTTCGGGAGCCGCAGGTTCGCGCGGGGTGGCCGAGACCGTACGTCCGGACGACGACACGGTCCCGCCCGCCCCGCGCGACCGCATCCGGGAGAGGCCCGCGTCCGCGTCGCGGCCGGCCTCCCCGGGAACGCGGCCCCGCGTCCGGCCCGGCCACGGACGGTGATCCGCCGTGTCCCCGGCGGGAGTTCGCGCGGCCCGGCACGGCACCCCAGGGCCGCGTATACACGCCGATTCCGCGAACTTGCGCCCACCCTGCGCATATACGCCGTTTCCCAGCGGTAGAAAGCACCTTGGTGGCAATCTGCTCAACAGCAGATACGCAAAGTACAGGCCCGCAGCCGGAGGTGCACGTCCCGTGGCGTCAAGTGTCAATCCCACCGTCCGGCGGCGCCGGCTGGGCCAGGAGCTTCGGCGGCTCCGCGAACTCAAGGGCATGACGGCCGAGGAGGTCGCCGAGCGCCTGCTCGTCTCACAGTCGAAGATCAGCCGGCTGGAGAACGGCAGACGCAGTATCAGCCAGCGTGACGTCCGCGATCTGTGCGGGGTCTACGAGGTCGAGGACCACCGGATCGTCGACTCGCTGATGCAGATGGCCAAGGACTCGCGCCAGCAGGGCTGGTGGCACTCCTTCGGCGACATCCCGTACAGCGTCTACATCGGTCTGGAGACCGACGCGGCCAGCCTGCGGGTGTACGACCCCCAGGTCGTCCCCGGTCTGCTCCAGACCCGGCAGTACGCCGAGGCCCTGATCGCGGGGGCGCTGCCGGAGACCGCGCCCGCCGACATCGACAAGCGCGTCCAGGTCCGGATGAAACGGCAGGAACGAATCTCCGCCCCCGACAACCCGCTTCGGCTGTGGACCGTCCTCGACGAGTCCGCCCTGCGCCGGGCCGTGGGCAACCGCTCGCTGATGCGCGAGCAGCTGGAGCACCTGGTCGAGCAGTCCCAACTGCCGCACGTCACCGTGCAGGTGATCCCCTTCGACATGGGCGCGCACCCGGGCCTCAACGGCCAGTACGCGATCCTGGAGTTCCCCGACGCGGCCGACTCCAGCGTCGTCTACATCGAGGGCGTCACCAGCGACCTGTACCTGGAGAAGGCGAACGACGTCCAGAAGTACAGCGTGATGTACGAACACCTGCGGGCGCAGGCCCTGAACGTGGAGCAGTCACGGCAGTTCATCGCGGACATCGCGAAGGACTACGCGCGCTGACGGGCACGGCGGGGCGGCTTCACGGGCCGCTCCGCCGATGAGCGGCCGGACCCTACACTGTCGCCGCCCCAACGGGGAAGACCCCCATGGAATATGCCATCCAGTCGAGTGAATAGTCGCTTCGTCAGCCGATGTTGGCGAGTAGCGTCGATCACACCATCGGGCAACAACGTTGGCGCGATCCTGACCGCGGGTCTCCTGACGGATCCGCGGTCCGGATGACAGTGCGCCGACGGCTTCATGGCGGCAACTCATCGACGAACGACAGCTTTCTGGAGCGATCATGGCAATTCTGCAGGGCGCCACCGACATCTGGACCAAGTCTTCCTACTCCACCGGCAACGGCGCCTGCGTCGAGGTCAAGTCCCCGGTCGTCTCGGCGATGGCCGTCCGGGACTCCAAGGTCCCCGCCGGTCCGACCCTGGGCTTCCCCGCGGCCGCCTGGAACGCCTTCGTCGCCGACGTGAGCCGGGAAGCGTCCCGCCTCGTCTGACCCGTATGGCCGGAACAACTTCACACGCTCCACCGAGAGCCCTCTCGTCCGGCCCGCCGTCCTGGCCGAGAGGGCGCTGTTCTTCCCGGGCCGGAGGGTCCCCGCATCTCAGCGCAGACGGTCCACGTAGGTGTCCGTTCCCGGGATCGTGGGGATGAACGGGGCCACCAACTCCACCTTTCCCAGGCCGGATTCGGCCACGGCCTCGTCCAGGCCGGTGAAGCGCTCCTCCCAGCAGGCGCGCGGGTCCTCCTGGAGGAACCACAACAGGGTCAGCCGGGTGTCGACGCCCTCGACCTGCTTCACGTAGGTCATGCGGTCGCCGGGGAGCGGGGTCGGCCGGAAGACGGTGACCAGGGCCGCGGGCGAGCCGGCCAGCCGCCTCGGAAGGTGCCGGGAGCACAGCCATTCCAGCAACTCGGCCCGCCGCTCGGCGGATTCGGCGTCGATGACCTCGACCACGAGGCCGGCGTAGGGGTGGTCGAGGGCGTGGAAGTCGCGGGGGCCCGCGGCGCCGTCGCGGTAGACGGTGGCCTCGTGGTCCTGGAAGGCCGTGAAGACGTGCGTACGGTCCTGGTAGACCCGCCCGTCGCGGTTCAGCCGCCTGTTGATGCCGACGGTCCACTTCATGTGGTCGTCGTAGCGCCCCTCGGTGACCCAGTAGGTCGAGATGTAGCAGCCGGCGGTGACCGGCTGGGCGACGGCCGACTTCTCGGGGTAGCGCAGCAGCTGGAGGTCACGGGTGGCCACCCAGCGGCGTCCGGCGTACATCCAGGGCATGGCCATCGCGCCCGCGTAGTAGTGGTCGTCCTCGTACCAGCGGTTGTAGGCGTACTCGTGGCCCGGGTGCGGTTCGACCAGGGTGATCAGGGCGTGGCCCGGACGGACGCCGTACGGGCCGAGGGCGGCCAGTTCCGCGTAGGTCTCGCTGCGGGTCTCCTCCGACATGCCGAACCCCTTCCCCGATGGGACGTGCGCGGGACTTCCGTCCTCCGCCGGACGCCCATACTCTGACGCCCCGTCAGGAAATGCGCCAGAGCTGGGGAGGTCCGGATGTCACTGCTCACCGGGAGGACCGTCGTGGTGTCGGGTGTCGGCGCCGGGCTCGGTCATCAGGTCGCGGCGGCCGTGGTGCGCGACGGGGGGAACGCGGTGCTCGGGGCCCGCACGGAGGCCAACCTCGCCAAGTCGGCCGCCGAACTGGACCCGGACGGCACGCACACGGCGTTCCGGGCGACGGACATCACCGACGAGGGGCAGTGCGAGGCGCTCGCCGCGCTCGCCGCCGAACGCTTCGGGCGGATCGACGCGGTGGTCCATGTCGCCGCCTGGGACAGCTACTTCGGCGGTCTGGAGGACGCCGACTTCGCGACCTGGCAGTCGGTCATCGACGTGAACCTGCTCGGCACGCTGCGGATGACCCGCGCCTGTCTGCCCGCGCTGAAGGAGCGCGGCGGTTCGATCGTCGTCATCGGCACGCAGTCGTCGGTCGCCGCGCCGAGCCAGGTGCGCCAGGCCGCCTACGCGGCCTCCAAGGGCGCGCTGACGAGCGCGATGTACTCCCTGGCCCGCGAGCTCGGAC
Organism: Streptomyces sp. NPDC127038; assembly: GCF_042725875.1. Lineage (NCBI taxonomy): Bacteria > Bacillati > Actinomycetota > Actinomycetes > Kitasatosporales > Streptomycetaceae > Streptomyces > Streptomyces sp. NPDC127038. The sequence continues at coordinate 65,485 of NZ_JBHXDQ010000050.1, forward strand.
CGCACCGGATCCGGGTCAACACCGTGCTGCCCGGCTGGATGTGGGGCCCTCCGGTCGAGGCGTACGTGCAGTTCACGGCGTACACGGAGCAGGTGCCCGAGGCGGACGTCCTGAAGCGGCTCACCGAGCGGATGGCGCTGCCCGAGCTGGCCACGGACGGGGACGTCGCGGACGCCGCGGTGTTCCTGGCGTCCGACCGGGCGCGGGCGATCACGGGACAGTCCCTGCTGGTGAACGCGGGCGAGATCATGCGGTAGTCGGCGCGGCCGGCGGCCCCTCTCCCAGGCGCACGGGACCCGCATCCCGTACGGCTGTCGAATTCTCCTTGCTGTCCGGTCTGGCGAAGTGCCCGCCCATGGTGGGGGCCTCGTCACGAGCACGACAACAGCCCGGTGGGCAAAGTGGAGGCAAAATCGTTCTGCTTTCTGATCTGCGTTCATATCCGTGACCACGCAGGGGCTTGACCGCCCGGTCGGACCGGCGGTTCAATCCCCAAGTCCCCGCTCCCGCACGGGGCCGCCCGACTGCCTACTGGCGAAGTGCCGTCCGGTATCAGCAGGTTCACAAGGCGGACCCCTGGAGGGGGCACATGAACGGTCTCGACTGGGCCGTGCTGGTCGCGTACTTCGGCGTGATGACCGCGATCGGCGTCTGGTCCCACAAACGCGTGGACGATGTCAGCGACTTCTTCACCGCGGGCGGCAAGATGCCGTGGTGGCTGTCCGGCATCTCGCACCACATGTCGGGCTACAGCGCGGTGATGTTCACCGGCTACGCCGGCATCGCGTACACCTACGGCATCACCTCGTACGTCACCTGGGCGCTGCCCATCGCCATCGGTGTCGCCATCGGCGCCAAGGCCTTCGCGCCCCGGCTCAACCGGCTGCGCTCCCGGCTGCACGTCGCCTCACCGCTCGAATACCTCAAGGACCGCTACAACGTGCCGACGCAGCAGGCGCTGGCGTGGTCCGGCATCCTGCTGAAGATCGTGGACGTCGGCGCGAAGTGGGCGGCCATCGCCACGCTGCTCAGCGTCTTCACCGGGGTCACGCTCACCCAGGGCATCCTCATCACCGGCGGCATCACGGCGGTGTACTGCACGATCGGCGGCCTGTGGGCGGACGCGCTCACCGAACTCGGCCAGTTCGTCATCCAGTTGCTGGCCGGTGTGTCGATGCTGGTCATCGTGCTGAACAAGATCTCCGACCGGGGCGGTCTGTCCAAGGCGCTGGACTCGCCGAAGCTGCACGGCCACGCGAACGGGTTCGCCGGCCCCTATCTGACCGTGTTCTTCATCGCGTACCTGTTCATCAAGCTGTTCGAGTACAACGGCGGCATGTGGAACCAGGCGCAGCGCTACATGGCCACCGGGAGCGCCAAGGAGGCCACCCGGTCGGCGATGCTGTCCGCCGGACTGTGGTTCGTGTGGCCGGTCGTCCTGTTCATCCCGATGTGGCTCTCGCCGCTCCTCGTCACCGCCCAGAAGCCGGACGGCTCGGACGCCTACGGTCTGATGACCGAACAGCTGCTGCCGCACGGGCTGCTGGGCCTGGTCGTGGTCGGCTTCTTCTCGCACACGATGGCCATGTGCTCCTCGGACGCCAACGCCATCTCGGCGGTGTTCACCCGTGACGTGATGCCCGTGCTCTCCCGGGCCGCGCGCGCCTGGGACACCCGGGCCGGGCTCATCGCGGGGCGCGTCACCACCGTCGCCTTCCTCGGCTTCTCCATGGCGGTGGCGACCCAGGTCAACTCCCCCACGTTCAAGGACATCATCACCGTCGTCATCAAGTGGGTGGCGGGTCTCATGGGGCCGATCGCGATCCCGTTCATCCTCGGGCTGCTGCGGCCGTTCCGCAGGTCCGGGCCGACGGCGGCGCTGACCAGCTGGGCCTGCGGTCTGCTCGCCTTCTTCCTCGTCAACTACCACCTGGACTTCTCGCAGCGCACGGACGTGAAGCTGGAGTACCAGGTGGCCGTCCCGATGGTCATCTCACTGGTCCTGTACGTCCTCATCGGCTTCCTGCGGCCCGAGGACACCCCGGAGCGGGACGCGGTCATCGAGCTGATCAACACGGACGACGACGGCTCGGCCGCGGCGGCGATCCCGGCCCAGGCGCCGGCGGAGGCGGCGGAGGGGGCGCTGGACACGCCGGTGAAGGACTAGTACCGGCCCCTCAGGCGCGGGGGTAGCGGGCGAGCCAGCCCGGGGAGGACCCGGCGGGACCGTGCAGGGCGGGCCCCTGGGTCATCTCCATCGCGAAGTCGTCCGCGAGGACCAGCATCGTGGGGCGGCCCTCCAGTTCGGCCAGCCAGGCCGGCGGGAGGGCCGTCTCGCCGTGCAGGGCGCCGAGGAGACCGCCCGTGAGGGCGCCGGTGACGGTGGACGGCCCGCCGTGGTTCACCGAGAGGCACAGACCGTGCCGTACGTCCTCACCGACGAGCACGCAGTACACGGCGGCGGCCAGCGGCCCCTCGGCGATACCGCTCACGGCGAGCTCCTGCACCCGCTCGGCCGAGGGCATCCCCTGCCGTACGGCGCCCAGCGCGTGCTGGAGGGCGGCGGCGACCGGCTGGTGCCCGGGGCGGGCCGCGAGCAGCGCGAGGGTCTGCTGCACGGCCGTGTCGGGGTTCTCGCCGCGGGCGAGCGCGTGCACGATCACGGCGTACGCGCCCGCCGTCAGGTACGCCGAGGGGTGGCCGTGCGTCTGCGCGGCGCACTCGACGGCGAGCTGCATCACGAGCTGCGGCTCCCAGCCGACGAGCAGTCCGAAGGGCGCGGAGCGCGCGGCGGCCTCGGCTCCCGGCTCGCCGGGGTTCTTGGGCGCGTCCAGCGTCCCCATGGTCTCGTCGGCGAGGCCGAGCAGACAGGCCTTGGCGGGGTCGCGGCGGGCGTAGAGCCACTCCTCGCGGGCCAGCCAGCCGTCGTCCTTGCGCCGCTCGTCGGGCCCCCAGTCGTTCTGGGTGGCCGACCAGCGGCGGTAGGCGCGGTGCACGTCGGACGGCGGATGCCAGGCGCCGGTGTCACGGCGGACCTGGGCGCGGATGAGCCCGTCGACGCCGAACAGGGAGAGCTGGGTCAGCTGGGTGACGGCGCCGCGCCGTCCGTACGCGGGCGCGAGTCCCACCAGGCCCTCGGCGCCGTATGCCTCCCGGATCCCCTCCAGGGAGAGCCCGTCGACCGGCGCCCCGAGGGCGTCGCCGACGGCCGTGCCCAGCAGCGTCCCGCGGACCCGGCTGCGGAAGTCCTGCTGCTCCCCCCGCCCCCAGACGGCACCGGCTGTCGCACCCACCGAGACCTCCCGCGGCACTGTCCGTACGTACGTCCGACAGGTCGGCACTGTAGTCGAACAGAGGGCGTCGGTTGAGGGGTGGACGGTGGTCGCACGGAGAAGTGGGGGGGCCCCGCCCAACGAATAACCCCCGACCCCCCCCCCCCGGGCCCCCCCCCCCACCCTGGATTTTGTGGGCCCCACTCCCCCCCCCAGCAAAAAGTGTAGCGCAG
>NZ_JBHXDQ010000051.1:0-68735 GCF_042725875.1 Streptomyces sp. NPDC127038
TTCATCCCCTCCACCTGGGAGTGGGCGGGCCGCGACGGCAACGGCGACGGCAAGAAGGACCCCAACAACGTCTACGACGCCGCCCTGGCCGCCGGCCACTACCTGTGCCGTTTCGACCACGACATGTCGGTCCAGGCGCAGATGAACGCGGCGATCCTCAGCTACAACAACTCGACGGCGTACCTGAACACCGTCCTGTCGTGGCTGGAGTACTACCGCAAGGGCACGCACGAGATCCCCAACGGCACCGGCACGCTGCCCTCGCACAACAGCGACGAGCCCAGCTCGCCGAGCCCCACGCCGGTGCAGCCGTCCCCGCCGAGCAGCCCCCACCCGGGCGGCACCCCGACGCCCCCGGCCCAGAAGCCGACCCCGCCCGCCACCCCGACCCCGCCGCCCACGAAGCCCCCGACGGGCACGCCCACCCCCACGCCGACGCCCACCCAGACGGTGGACCGTCTGACGAACATGGGCGCCGGGAAGCTCACGGCGACGGCCGGGGACACGTTCGCCGACAAGATCGCGGTGCGCACCGACGACAAGGCCGGCAAGCCCGTGGGCAGGGTCCGGGTGCGGTTCACCATCGTCGGCGACACCGACGCCACCTTCACCGGCGGCGAGAACGTCGCCACCCTGGTCACCAACGGACTGGGCATCGCCACCGCGCCCGCACTGGTGGCCGGTGAGCAGACGGGCGACTTCACGGTCCGCGCCACCGTCGTCGGCCGCGTCATGGCGGGCCTCGACTACACCGCGAGCGTCACCGCCCGCCAGGCCGACACCCTCACCCGCACCGACGACACCGCCCTGACCTGTGCCCCGGGCGGAGAGTTCGACGGCCAGGTCGCGCTGAAGGCCACCTACAAGGGCGCCGCCGCGGGCAAGGTCGCCGCCACCGCGACCCTGATCAAGTCCGCCGACGACCCGACCGCGAACGACCAGGGCCCCTACTTCAAGGACACGGACGGCAACCCCGTACGCACCCTCACCACCCTGACCACCGACGCCGACGGCACGCTCCAGCTCCCCAAGCTGTACGCCGACGACACCACCGGCACCTACCTGCTCCACGTCACCACCACCGGCGGCGCCACACTCACCGTCGAACTCACCGTGGCAGCCGCAGCCTCCTAGTACTCCAGCCGTAGATCGTGATCATGGATACCGAAGCTGCTCGTCGGCAGCCTGCGCGCGTGGCTGAGACCTGGGACGAAGTGCAGCTGATCGCGGACGGCTTCGAGCGCGTGCACGTCGAGTTGGAGTGGTATAGCAGGCCGCGTGCCGGCCTCGGCGATGTCGACGGGAAGCCGCACTACTTCGACGCCGACGAGTACCGCGTCTGGCCCGCGAGCGACGTGGTAGTGGAGCTGGAGCGCGAGCAGTGGGCGATCTTCGCCAGGTGGAACGAATGCTGTGAGGCCGGGACGGTGAAGCCGGAGACCCACCCGGGCCGGGGCGGGATCAACGCCCTCTACGACGAGCTGGCCCTGTTGCTGGCGTCGTACCGTCAGGCGCCGGACGACGCGAGGCTACTGGTGGGTGAGATGCGCTTTGACGCTGGGGCCCGCTACCGGGTCGAGGGTCTGGACTACTGGTTCCGGTGGCTTCCAACCAAGTGAGGCCGCCGTTGATCACTAGGTGTTGCGTGGACAACCAATGATCACGCGACGACCTCGGACGCCATGCCCAGCGGCTCGCGCCACAGCTCTGGTGGCTGCTGCCCGCAGCGCTGCTGCGGGCAGCCGATACGCAGTCGAAAGGGCCTGGCCACGGCTGTAAGGTACCCGAGGGCTAACGGACGGGGACGCAGCCGAACACGGCTCTGGCGCCTGTCATCGGTGGCAGACCTGCACGCTCTTCGAGTAGGAAGTACTCGCTCTCGCAGAGTCGTTACAAAATGAATTGCCGGAGTTCACAATCCCGGCCGACTACAGCGCAACGGGGTTGGATTCACCGCTCATGATCAAACGGCTTCGGCTCATACGTATTCTTCTCCGCAAAATCCGTCTCGACGAATCGCACGGCACTTACCGTCATTGCAATTCATGCAATAAAATACTGGCGGTGGAACTCTCCGGTGATGGATTCTACACATGCCCGACTTGCGGAGAAGCTGATTACGAGGATTGGGCGCGTGGTCAATTCTGACTTCCTGTCACCTCGTTGGCGATACGACGCCATTCCGGTCTGGTGAGCGGTGCAGGGAGCCTGTCGTGCCCCCGGCTCTGCGACGATTGCTGCGTGAGCAAGCATGAGTGGGACACATTGACCAAGTCCGAAGAAGCCTTCATGGTCAATTCCTATGAGATCGACATCCTGCCCGGTGTCTGGGGCGATCTCGACGAAGCCGACCAGTCCCGACCGGTCAACGAGCTGGCGGGAATCTTGCTCGCTCTCATCGATCGCGAGTGGATCGAGGTCCGCCGACTTGCGCCGTGGACCTCCCCCGCCGGAGAGAACGGCCTCCAGCCCGAACTGGTGCCTCGTGATCAGCTTCCGGCGATCCTCGAAGACGCGGCCAACTGGGAGTATCCCGAAGACGGGAACTGGATTGGCGCGTTGAACCTGGGCGAGACCGAAGCGGGAAAGAAGATCACTCGTCTTTCTCCCGAGGAGATCACCCAGTAGGCCGTCATCGTGGGAAGCCTCAGGCGGCGGCCAACGGTCGGCCGCCCCAGCGGAGGCCCTCCTCGCTGCGGATGCGGGCTCGTTCGCGGCGTTGGGCGGCCAGGAGGTCGGGGTGGCGGGCGTTGGCATTGCGCCAGCGCAGATGGCGGTGCAAGGGCGTCGGCAACGAGTCCGGTTTCTGTGAAGCCGGCGCCCCGGCGCGCTGTTCGCGGTCACGTCCGCTGGAGTGGTGTATCGACGGCCACTCGGTGATCTCGTTTTTGAGGCTATGCGGTGAGTTCGGTGGGCAGGGCGGTGTCGTCGGTTTCTGACTCGATCGAGTGGAGGCGGGCCTTGGCGAGGAGTTCGCGGCCCATGTAGCGGCGGGCCTCGGTCCATTCGTCGTTCTGCTCGGCCAGGACCGCTCCGACAAGGCGGATCAGGGCGGTGCGGTCGGGGAAGATCCCGACGACGTCGGTGCGGCGGCGGATCTCCTTGTTCAGACGCTCCTGCGGGTTGTTGGACCAGATCTGCCGCCAGATCTCCCGTGGGAACGCTGTGAACGCAAGCAGGTCGTGCTGGGCGGCGTCCAAGTGGGCCGCTGCTTTGGGGAACTTGGCTTCCAGGGCGTCCAGGACGTGCCGCAGCTGGGCTTGGACGGCCGTGGTGTCGGGTTGTTCGAAGACGGTCCGCAGCAGCGTGGCCACCCAGGGCTGGGCGGACTTGGGAACCTGGCTGAGCAGGTTGCGGGCGTAGTGGGTGCGGCATCGCTGCCAGGATGCGCCGGGCAGGACCGCGCCGATCGCGGCGACCAGGCCGGTGTGGGCGTCGGAGACGACCAGTTGGACGCCGGACAGGCCACGGGCGGTCAGTGAGCGCAGGAAGGCCAACCAGCCGGCGCCGTCCTCGGCGGTGGCGACGTCGATGCCGAGGATCTCGCGGTGCCCGTCGGCGTTGACGCCGACCGCGATCAGCGCGTGGACGTTGACGATGCGGCCGCCCTCGCGGACCTTCTGCGTCAGGGCGTCGACCCAGACGAACGCATACGGTCCGGCGTCCAGGGGCCGGTTGCGGAACGCGGTGACCTGCTCGTCCAGGTGCTTGGCCATCGCGCTGACCTGGGACTTCGACAGCTGGGTGACGCCGAGGGATGCGGCGAGCTTTTCGACCCGGCGTGTGCTGACACCGAGCAGGTAGGCGGTGGCGACCACCGAGATGAGGGCCTGCTCGGCCCGCCGGCGTCGTTCGAGGAGCCAGTGCGGGAAATAGCTGCCCTGCCGCAGCTTGGGGACGGCGAGTTCGACGGTGCCGGCGCGGGTGTCCCACTCGCGTGGGCGATATCCGTTGCGGGGGTTGACGCGTTCGTCGCTGACCTGCCCGTATTCGGCGTTGCAGAGGGCGTCGGCCTCCGCGGACATGAGCGCGTCGGCGAACGTCTTGACCATCGCGCGCAGCAGATCGGGACTCGCCGAGGCGAGGTTGTCCTCGGCGAGGGCGTGCAGGGGCAGACTGTCTGGTGCGGTCATCGTGCTGATCTCCTTCGAGCCTAGACATCTCGAAGATCAGCCGGTGGCCGTTCTCATATCCGGACCCTCACCCCGACGCCGGGACAAACACCCGGATCAGGTGAGAACCGGTACACCACTTCCAAGGACGCAACCCTGTTCGCCGTGAAGGCACCCCAGCCGGAGCGACAGTCTGCTCAGGATGCCTCAGCCGAGGCCGAGCGTGCTGAGCGCGGTGGTCCAGTCGGTGACGATGGCGCGCTGGGCGGCAGCGAGGGTGATCTTGTTGGCGCAGACCGCGGTGTGTAGTTTCGTCTCCACCGGGTCTTTGCGGTTGTTGACGCCGCTGCCCGCCTTGTGGCCGGGGTCCGGCGGCTCGACCCAGAGGTTTCGCGGATCGTTGGGGTCGCCGCCGAGCTGCAGGCTGATGAGGTGGTCGTATTCGGCATCGCGCATCGAGCCCCGATAGCCGTACGAGGCCGCGTTCAGCGCCTTCTCCTTACCCGTGACGGATGTGGAGGGCCGGATGCCGGAGGTGTAGCCGCCCTTGCGGCAGATCGTGGACTTCAGGTTCGCCTGCGTGACCGCCGGAGAAATCGCCCCCGGCGTGCACGCCGGGTCCTCCAGCGGCTCCCCCTGCTCGTACCGGAAATGACAGCTCCCGGCCGGAGGCTGCTTCTGGACGGTGTAGGTGGTCTGCGGGCCGGCCCCGACCGCGATAGCCCGGTCCGCGCCGCCACCTGTGCCCGTGCCCGAAGACTTCGTGGGCGACGTCCCGGTCGGCAACCCGGTCGATCCGCCCGTCGCGACCGGAGAGCATCCCGCCAGGAACACGGCGGCGAACAGCACGGATGACGCGGCGCGGTAGCTGGAGCGCATGACGACCCCTCACGAGCAGAAAATAGCTGGGCACATACTGCCCGGCCAGCGCATCAGCACACCGGCCGGGGCCCACGCACTGCAGTACGGAACGATGCGGGACGCCCCAGGGCAGTCCAACGCCGGCGCAGTCCCAGCGCGTGTCAGTCGTGTTCGCCGGGGTGGGTGTAGGTGGTGGTGTAGTCCTCCACGGGTGTGGCCATGTCCGCGGCGTACTCGGCGCGGGCCTGGCGGTCGGCCTCGGTGATGTCGGGGTGTACGGAAGGCGTGTGGGGTGCGGGCCAGAGCTGGACCAGGTGGCGTTCCCCGTGGTCGCCGATGCCGGGTTCGGGGTCGTCGGCGTGGCAGTACAGGCGCATGCGCACCCAGTCCGTGCCGTCGGATGCGACCGGGAACTTCAAGAGAGGCTCCTCGTCCGGCCATGCGTCGAGGATGTCGCCCTGTTCGAGGGTTGCGATGTGGAGGGTGGGGAGGTCGGCCCGCAGGCTGATCTCCTCGGCGGGCTCCCACGCGGTGCCGGTCTCGGGGGCCGGCACGGTGTCGTGGAGCTGGACGGTCAGCTGGAGGGGTCCGGTGTCGGTGGTGGTGAGGACGACGGCGCCGGCGTCGGTGGCCGGGCCGCAGCGCCAGCCGAAGGGCATCTCCTGGGGGTACTCGTAGTCGTCGGTGAAGCCGATCAGGTAGCCGCCTTCGCCGAGGTCGACGGTGAACGAGGATGCGCGGATCAGCATGGGGAGTCTCCTTGAACGGGGCAGGGTGCCCCCTCCCGGACGATGCGGGATGAGGCACCCAAGTCTTGCGGTTGCTGTCGTGGTGCTCAGGCGATCACGTAGAACGGGTCGTGGTCCATGACGTGCATCTGGCCGCGCCATGCGGTGATGCGTCCGCCCTGGGACGTGTTCTCGTTCACCTTGACCCAGGTGATCTCCCGCTGGGCGGCAGCAAGGGTGGTGCCGCCCTCGTAGGTGGAGGCGAACGGGTACTCGTCACACGAGGTGCGGCCGGCGCGCCGCATGTCCGCGGGCGCGGTCCGCGGGCACACCGCGGCCCGGTTGCGGGCCTCCTGCGTCTTGTTGATCATCCAGTGCAGGGGCTTGCCGCCGTTCGGGTCTCCGTAATGGCCGCCGCGGGAGCGGAGGTTGCGGATGCCCTCGTCGATCCGGGCCAGGCCGACCATGCTCACCCCGGTGGGCGCTTCGGGGATGGCGCATCCGGCCCGGCTGGCCCGGGTGCTTCCGTAGTAGTTGTCGCACCGGTAGACGGCGGAGGCGTAGGAGACGCCGGCGGGGCTGTAGCCGGCCTTGGTGAAGGTGTAGCCGTAGGTGGTCTTCGCCTTGGGGTTGATCTTCTTCGGGGCGATCGTGGCGGTCTTGTAGTCGACGCTGCCGCTGGCCGCGCTGTCGAGGGTGTGGCCCTGCGGGAAGTGGACCGTGGCTCGGGTTCCGCCGCCGGAGGTGGCGGAGAACTTGACGGCAACGCCCCTGCCCTGGCCGGTGGTCACCGCCTTGGAGATGGTGAACTTCTCACTCCAGTTGGCGGAGTTGGTCTTGAGCGTCATCTGGTGCTTGACGTTGAAGTCGGCGGTGCCCTCAAGGACCGGGCTCCCGTTGACGACTTTCACGACGTCGAGGTGGACGGTGACCCATTCGCACTCGCTGAAGCGGTTGACGGTGACGCGGTTGACGGTGCAGGACGCGTTCGCGGCCTGGCTGGCCAGAGCGCTCGCCCGGGATCCGGGCTGACCGATGGTGACGCGCAGCTGTCCGGCACTGGACTGGCCGGCCGCGGCTAACGCTGACGGAGCGGCCGCTGTTACCAGCAGCCCCAGCGCCACGGCCCCCGTCGTGAGCAGCTTTCTCGGTTTCACGTTGTACCCCCGGTTGTTGGTCTCAGCCAACGGAGGTGCAGCGTCAACTCCCGCGTACCCCCGTCGCGTTGACGCCATCCAAGCACCGGCATTGCAAAGGCTGCACACCGTTTTGTTCTGTTTCAGTCACAGGTGAGCGGGTGTCTCATTGCCGACGGCCCTACTCGTCCCGGAAGCCGGGCCTGACTGTCCTCGGCCGCTCTCCACCGGATACGAACCGCCTTCGCGGCGACGGGTCAGGAGACGCGCAGCAGGGTGGTTGCGGGGCGGATTGCGGAGGGTCCGAATTTGGCGCGGATGCGGTCGCTGGCTTCTTCGGCGAGGAGGCGGGCTTCGCGTGTCTGGTCGAGGCTGATCTGCTCGGCGATCTGGTCGGCGGCGATCAGGTCTTCGGCTTTCAGGGTGAGGGCGGTGATCCTGCCGCGCTGGAGTCCTGCCGCGTCGATGAGCCGGTAGGCCATGGTGCGTAGGTCGTCTTCGTGTGCGGAGGCTTCCGTGAGCCGGCGGGTCTTGTCCCAGGTAGCACCTCCGGCGAAGCGCAGGGTCAGGGTCAGGCCGCGGGCCGCCTGGCTGCGGCGGCGCAGTTGGAGGGCGAGGGTGACGACCGTGTCCAGGAGGACGGCGCGGACGGCGGCACCGTCCAGGGTGTGCCGGTCAAAGGTGCGGTGGATGCTCGCGGTGGCGGGCAGGGTGCGCGGGACGACGGGGCGGGGGTCGATGCCGCGGGCCCGGTCGGCGGCCTGCCGGCCGGCGCGGCCGCCCATCAGGCGTTGGACGGTGGCGGGCGGGAGCGCGGCGAGCAGGCCGATGCAGTGGACGCCGTAGTCGTTGAGGATCTTGGCATGGCGGGGTCCGATGCCGTGCAGGGCCTCGACGGGGAGGGGGCCCAGCCAGTCAGTGACCTGGTCGGGGGCGATGGCGAGGACGCCGCCCGGGCCGGTGATCTGGCCGGAGGCGGTGGCCGCGACGGTGATGGAGGGGCCGATCCCGACGCGCACGTCGACGCCCAGCCGGGAGATGGCCCGTACCCGCAGCACCTCCCCCAGCCGGGTGGCGTTCGCGCCGTGGTAGCGCAGCGCGCCCCTGAGCTCTGCCAGGGCGGCCGTCGGGGGCAGCGCCTGGACGACTGGCGACAACTGCGCCATCTGCTCCAGCACCTGCCGGTAGAGATCCTCCGGCAGTCGGTCCGGGCAGCGCACATGCATCACGCTCGCCACTCGCCGCGCTTCAGTCCCTGTCTCCACAGCATCCACCTCCACACCGCACGTTATCGAATAAATATTCGAACACGCGACAAGCGAAGCTGGCACCCTTCGCACGACGGCGTGACTGCGCACGATGGTTGGCCCGTGAGCAGGCGGCTCGGCCCCTGTGTGCGATGAACGGCCCGCGCGAAAGCCGCAGGGGCGGCTGGGCCGGGGTTTCCGAGTTCGTGATGGTCAGCGGCGTGCAGTGCCCTGGCTACGGGGTGGCGTCGCCTGGTCCGGATCGCGCATGATCCAGTCTCTGGTGGATTCGACGGGGGTGTGGCGTGGGGGACTGGCGGACCGATCCGACGTTCGCGATGTGCAGGGCTCTGGTCGACGGGGCGGATCTGGCATCGTTCGCGGGAGGCCCGTTCGACATCCGGGCCGTTACGGCGACCATTCGGCCCGAGAACATCGACGGAGCCGACCTCGACGACTTTCCCTGGGGGAACTTCCCTCACGGGGAGGACGCCCGGGAGGCCGTTCGCCTGCTGCACACCAAAGACGGATCGGCACGTGACGCGATGGGTGTACTGATCGGCATGTGCGCCGACGACAGCCGGGCCGCTGCTGCTCTCGCCGTCCCGTTCTTGATCCAGATCGCCACCGACCCACACCATCCACACCGCACTGCCGCCCTCGGCGATCTCGCCGCCCCGGCCCGCGCCCGTTACTTCGGTGTCGCCTCCCGCGCCGAATTCCTCCTCCACCGCTCCGGCCCCCGGCACGACGACTACGACGACTACGGCGTCGAGGTGACCGGCTATCCGGCAGGCTGGTCGGTGGCCGCTGCCCGAGCCGCGATCACCGCCGGAACCCCCCTGCTCCTGCCCCTCCTCGACGACTCCGATCCTGCTGTGCGCATCGACACCTCCTACGCTCTCGCCACCGCGGCCGACCCCGGCCATACGGTCCGAACCGCCTTCGCTGCCCGGTTCGCCAAGGAGCAGGACCCCATGGCCATGGCCGCCTTGGTTCTCGCGACCGCAGAGAGCACACGCGCCCACCCTCACCGGCAGGCCACCGCGTGGATCAGCGAGATGTGGCAGGACCGGGCACAGGCCCCCGAGGTCCGCCTTGCCGCCGCGATCGGCTGGCTCTGCCTCACCGACGAACCCGTCCCCGACACCCTGCACACCACCGTCGACGCCCTGACCACCGAAGAACGCGCCCGCGCCATGGACGCCCTGCCCTGGATGGCCACCGCCGGTGGCAACGAGCCGGGACTCCTGCGCTGCGTCCGCCGCATGCTCCACCCGCAAGAGCCCGAACCGTACAGCGACGACCCCTGGGCCCCATGGCCCTGAGCGACGAGCAGCCGGCCCGACCACGCCGCCCGCACACCTGCTCGCGTTCTGTGCATTGCAGTCGCCCGTCGGGGCCAACTACCACGCTCAGTCACAACGGAGCACCGTCGACGAGACCGACCATCAGCAACTCAGCACTTTGATGGCGGGAGCGAAGGCGGCCCGCCTCCTGCCCCACCTCGAGGAACGCCACCCGTTGCTTCTCCAGGCCAGGCAAGAGCATCCGCCACGCCGAGACCGGCCTAGAATCGTAAATATGTTCGATGAACTGCCGCCTGACCTGGCGCGACTGCTCACCTTGAGGGTGTGGCACGCGATGTGGCTGCAGCGCATCGACACCAAGATCGCCACTCTTCGGGAGCGGGAGACCGAACCGGAACAGGGGCGCCGGAACCGGCCGACGGAGCCGGACTGGATCGTCGAGCTCGGTATCGGCAATGGCCGCCCGCCCATCGAGGTCCATGCCGGCGGCTGCTACGCCGCGGGCAAACGACGGCGCCCGGTCCCGCGCGGCGAAGCACGCCGGCTCCTCACCGCGGGTGTGCGCGCGTGCGGTCACTGCCGGCCGGACACTGCACTGGACATCCTCGACTTATCCGCAGATCCGGCCCCGCCCCCACGCTGCGCTGACCGACACCCGCACCTTCAGTCCTTCATGCTGCATTTTCGTGGTGATTTATTATCTAATAACCCAGAACGGGATGCTCTGATGACCAGCACTCCTCCCCCGCCACCCCTCAGCGAACCGGACCCCTCCACCTTCACCTGCCCCGGCAGCCTCGTCGGCCCGTGCTCCGGCTGCCAGCGGCGCACCCACAAGTACGGCAACGGCGGCCTGCCCCTGTGCCAGTGGTGCATGCGCCCCGCCCGGGAGAGCTGGGGCTCCACCGTCCGCTTCACCAGCACCCGCCTGTAAAGGTCTCTCTGCGGCACAGCCAGCAGGCGAGTCACACCCTCCGGCGCAGCCGAGCACGCCGCCCTTGCCACTGCGGGTGTGCTGGCCCTGGGGGCCCGACGGCCCCCTGCACGTCCTGCGCTGACTAGCCCGAGCCGATGCCACATGTTGGGGCCTCGGCGTGCCCTGACCTGCGACTGCTTCTAGGCTGAAGGCCTCGGAGCTTGCCAGGGAGGGTCTCCCATGCCCCGAACCATCTGGTCCGGCGCCATCTCATTCGGCCTGGTCACCGTGCCTATCCATGTGGTCAACGCCCGGGAGGACCACAGCATCCACTTCCACCAGGTGCATCTGGAGGACATGGGCCGGGTGCGGAGCCGCAAGATCTGCGAAATCGAGGGCCGTGAGGTCGCGCAGTCGGAGATCGGCAAGGGCTATCAGTGGGGCAAGGACACAATCGTTCCGGTGCTCGACGAGGAGCTGCGGGAGATACCACTGCCCACGGCGAAGGCCATCGAGATCGAGGCGTTCGTGCCCCTGGAGTCCATCGATCCGATCCAGATCGGCGAGGGCTACTACCTGGAGCCCGACGGTCAGGTGGCGGCCAAGCCCTACACACTCCTGAGGCAGGCCCTGGAGCGCTCATCGAAGGTGGCCGTGGCGAAGTACGCCTGGAGCGGCCGCGAGCGGCTAGGTCTGCTGCGGGTCCGCGACAACGTCATCGTTCTGCACGCAATGCGCTGGTCCGACGAGATCCGCGACCCCGCCGCTCTGAAACCGGACGAGGTGGACCTCACCGATGACGAGATCGCCCAGGCGGAACAGCTCATCGACCGGCTGACCCGCGACGACCTCCAAGGCGAGGAGTTCACCGACCGGTACACGGAAGCGGTGGAACAGCTCATCGACGCCAAACGGGAGAACCGCGAACCTCCCACGGCCGAAGAGCCCGAGGCGCCGGCACAAGTCGTCGACCTGATGGCCGCGCTCAAGGAGTCCGTGGCCAAGGCCCGCAAGTCCAGAGGCGAAGACGCCACCGTCCACGACCTGCCCAAGAAGAAGACCACAGCCAAAAAGACGACGACCGCAAAGACGGCGAGGAAGCAGCCCGTCAAGAAAGCAGCCAAGAAGACGACCGGCCGGAAGCCGCGGCGCAGCGCCTGAACCTGCTCACCGCCAGCTGAACAGACACGGTGATGACAACGACGACCGTGGTGTCGACGATGCAGAGCAGGCCTCCCAACTGCTCCAGCTTCATCCACTATCCCTCGGCGCGGTGGGAGCTGCAGCCCGATGCAATCGGTACTTGTTGCGGGTGCGCCAGACGGCTGCCACGTCACTTGCTGTCGGGCGTGGTTGGCCTCGGCTGGGGTAGCCGTACGAGGCCGCCCCAACCGAACGCCTCTGGAAGCGGGTTAGGAGTAGTCGCCGTGTCCGGCCCGGCGCAGGATGTCGCGTTCCCGCCCGGCCTGACTGTCAGATGAGTCCTCGTGGTCGATGACGATGGTGTCGCCGGCCGGTCGGGCTCGTACCTGGGCCCCGTAGTCGTCGGTCGCTGTCACCAAGAGGGCGTCCTGGTGGGCGGCGGGCCAGCATTGGATCAGGTAGGACTCCACGACGTCGTCCGTGCTCCCGTCGACAGCCGTGTCCCTTCCTAGCGCGTGGACGCGCAACCGGTAGGGGCCCGGGCCCTGGGACGCCAGCGAGGGAAGATCAGCGGGATCGTCCATCATCGGTGTCACCAGCACTTCCCCGGAGGGGGAATGGCATGACATCTCAGCGATCTCTTCCCAGCCCGGAGCAGGGTCGGGTCGCTGTGAGTGCGCTTCAACCATGACACGGACTCTGCCGGTGTGGATCCCGGTTGACACCTCGATGACGCCGCCGACAGCGGATACGAGCCCGTTCTGGGATGCGTCGAGGTCGTCGGCCACGGGCCCTTGCGGATCTGCTATCTGGAAGAGGTGGTACTCGGCAGATACCAGGGCTGTTGCTCGGGCTGACTCAGCGTTCACGGGTTTTTGTCTTCCGGTCTCGTCCGCCTGGGGCTACCTGATCCATGCCGACCGGTCTCGGTCGAGGACGCGACTGTAGGTGTAGAAGCCGTTGGGCTCCCTGCCGGCGTCCGTGTTCTGCATGGCGTTGATCATCCGGCGGCAGTCTGCCCGTTCACGGGCGCGGATCCTCATGCGTAGCGCCGGTCTCCGGAGCCATGGCGTGTTCCCCGCGGAGTTCCTCCGCGACTTCGTAGGCCCGATCCGGGTCGTAGACCGTTGCCGTCTTGGCCGGTGAGTGCATCACCATGGCCCGGGTCGTGTGCTGGTAGCTGCGGACGCCGTGGCGGACAGCCAGCTCGTCGACCGCGCTGACGGGCACGTGCCACAAGGCAGCCAGGTGTGATGGCGTCCACCATTCCCCCGGGCATGCGAAGTTTCGGTCGACCTTCGCCAGGTACTCCACCTCTACACCAGCCGAGCCGAGTTGGCTGGTCAACCAGGCAAGCAACGCCTCTGTGCCGACCTGTGAGATCGGGGCCTGATACCCCGGTTCACATTCCACCACCCCGCCAGGCGTGTACAACACCACGTTGAGCGACTTTCGTTGGCCCAGCCTGAGCCCTTCGACAACGACGATGCGTCGCAGATCAGCCGCAGCAACGGTCGACGAACGCAGGGAGCGCGCGATCACGAGTTGTTTCGCATTCCCATGTGGGCGGAACTCGATCCACCGCACCATCGTGGCCGACACCGTAAACATCGAGGCCAGGGAGAGCCCGATCACGGCTAGGACTGTCAGCCCGAGACCGACCCAGACGATGGCCCAGAGCACCCCGGACTCCGTGAGCACGGCAATCACCAGCATCGGCAGCAGCAAGGGGGTTGCCATCCACAGCGGGACCATAACGCTCCCGCCGAGCGTGACACCGAACTCCCGGACTCGACTTGGCACGAACACCAGCCGGTCACCCGCTGCCGTCGCCGACGCAACTCCCGCCAGCGGGTTCGTGCTTCGCGTGGTCATGGGGCAAATATAGGTATCAGTCAAGACATGCGTAAGAGGTGTGAGCAGCACGGCAGTTCCGCGTCCTCAGGGCGCTCTTTTGACTGCTCGCCATGGGCGCCGTGCGTCTCCCTCTGCTTGCGCGATCCCCGACAGCGTCTGGCACTGAGCTACGGAGCCGCTCCCCCTGTGGGCAAATACGGCTGCTGTCGCATACCGACAGTTCGCCAGTGCGCCGGATCTGAGCAAGCCTCCGCCCCGACACCGGCGTGCTTGGAAGACGGAGACGGCTTGGCTCCCGTCTGTATCCGGCGGTTCGCCCTGGCCGGGCAGGCTGCCGGGCTCACTGCCAGCCGGGGCCCGGTACACGAAGCCCGGATGCCGGCGAGGGCGTGGTGGTCAGTTCGCTGACGGGATCCGTGCAGCGATCTCCCGTGCGAGCCGGTCTGCTTGCGGCGAGAGGGGATGCCCGTCTTGGGCGATCGTCAGCAGGAGCTGGAGCAGGTCGTGTGCTTCCTGCAGTGTCAGCAGGGCCAGTCTCTCGGCGCAGTCGTCCATCGGCGCAAAGTCGATCTCGTCGAGGTCCAGGTGATCGTAGTTGTCCATGCCGGGGCCAACTCCCCTACGGGTGCTTGCGTTACGGGCTGGCTCTGCCTGCTTCAACCAGGAGCGTTGCGTTGAGGCAGGCAGAGCCCTTCAGGAAGCCCGTACTCCGTCCGGGTCGCGTTCAGTTGGTGCAGGTGTCGATCATGGAGGAGAGGGCGGTCTTCTCGGCGTCGGTGGTGGCGAGCTTCCAGACCGATTTGATGTGGGTGTAGTCCTTGGCGTAGGTGCACCAGAAGGCGTGGTTGGTGGGTTTCCAGTCGGCGGGGCCGCTGTCGGACTTGGAGGAGTTGGAGGATTCGGAGGCGATGAGGAGCTGGGGGTCTTTGAGGTCGTTGCCGAAGGCTTTGCGCTGGTCGGCGGTCCAGGTGTCGGCGCCGGAACGCCAGGCTTCGGCGAGGGGGACCATGTGGTCGATGGTCGCCTGGGCGACGACGGTGACGGTGGTGTCGTCGTAGGCGGAGTACCAGGAGCCGCTGGCGGGCTGACAGTGGTTCGGCTGGTCTTCGACGTTCTTGCCGTCGCGGGCGAGGACGTCCTGGCGGGTGGTGCAGCCGTCGGGCTGGCTGGACCAGATGTCGAACTTGTCGCGGGCGTAGCCGTCCATGGAGTGCGGGGCGGCGACGGTCAGGGCGGCGAGTTCGGTGCGCGCGGTCGCGGTCGACGGGGGTGCGGGAGGCTCGGCCAGAGCCGGTGCGGCGCAGATGCCGAGGATCAGCAGGGAGGCTGTGGGCAGGCCGAAAGCGGTGCGGCGGAACATGAACTCTCCAAGGAATGTGGGGGGTTGGAGATATGCGTTCCTGAGGAAACCGCACCGCCCACGGAGTGTGCTACGCGCGTCGACAGGGCGTTTCAACCCTTCCACAGTGCCTTCACCTGCCGGTCACCACACCGGCAGTGGACAAAGAGAGATGGGGCGGGCCGGAGTAACCGGCCCACCCCTCTTGCACCGTTGCCGGCCCGGCTCAGGCAGTCCGCGGCGCAGGGCTCAGGTCATCTCAGCGGCGGAAGTGGCGCCGGCCCCATGAGGCGTCGTCGATGAAGCGGCCGTGATCGTTGCGCAGGGTGGCGGTGTCGCGGTCGTTGTTCCACACGTAGGCGCGGCGGTCCTGGTAGACGTCGTGACGGGTGTCAAGGCTGGTCCCCGTGTGGACACGGACCGTTGAGCGGCCGCCCAGGCGGTAGTGGTCGAAGGTGTAGGTGTGACCGTCCTCGTCGGAGAGGGTCCAGCCGTTCAGGTTCACGCTCTGGCGGCCGTAGTTGGTGATCTCCACCCACTCCGCGTTGAGGGAGCGGTTGGAGCGGTCGTCGGGGCCCGGGGAGTCGTACTGCACCCGGCTGATCTCCACCGCCTGGCGGTGGGGACGGTGGTCGGCGGCGGATGCCGGCACGGCGATCGCGGCCGTGATGGCCGCGGCAGTCAGGGCGGCGGCGGTCAGACGACGGGCGGCGGTCGAAGAAGCGGTCACAGGTTCCCCCTGCATGGTGCGGGCGCAACCCAACACGCCAGGTGGCGGGCCGGGTTGAGCGGTGTGCGGGTGGCGGCCGGCCGGCCGCACATTCACACTTTGCCGTCCGGTTCGCCGGGATGTGAACGAGAACCGGGGTCCGTTACCGATCAACCGAACCGTCGTGACACTTGGATGCAACACCCACAGATATCGCGAATGCGCAGTGTTGACGCTCGATCAACCGTCGAATCCACTGCAGGCGCAGGCCACCAAAGCACGTCGACCACGCTTCGCAGCCCGGCCGGCATTCAAGCCGTCACCCGAAAGTGAGTAACAACGTCACCACCCGACCAGCCAATCCGTCTCACGGACAGCAAAAGACCCTGTCCCATCAACTGGGACAGGGTCTTCACAGAGCGCCGGGCAGGCCTTGCACCTGCATTTCCCCGCAGGAAGCGGGGCGTCTTTCCTTGGACCACCAATGCATCGCGAACCGGCATGGCTTCTGCCGATCAGCTCAAGATCAATAATACCAGGTGCATGCCAGCCTCCGAGATCCTGGGCAATCCGCGGACGCAAGACAGGAGCACAACCAAGGCAGGAACCACAGCACGCCGATGCAATCCCGGGCCCGAGGTTCGACGCGCGAGCGCGGTGCATGCGACACGTCCGGCCCACCCGACCTATAACGAGAAGGCGCTAGACCCCAACAGGTTCCGGGAGCTCAAGCGGGTCAGAGCGATACGCAGCCAGCCATCCGGCCGCAGAAAGAGACGGCAGAACTGGAAGCGACCTCGACATCGGCGTTCTGGCTTCCCATCGAGCGTGGGGCAAGGTCGAGTCGAATGGCAGGTCACCATTGCCTGCGATCATGCGCAGGCGGGATGGTTCTTCGGCTCTGCCACCGGGTTGGACGCTGTCTTCGTGAAACGGAACCCCAGCCCCGTCCCCAGACCAGGGGGATCCCCTGACGTCTCGGGCACCACCCCGCTACCAGGACACCAGATTGTCGCCAGGCCACAGAGCGCAGCCCGCTTCCACGCGGGCCAGCTCCCTGCCGATGGACACGAGGACTTCGTCGCGGTCAGCAGGCCCATAGGTCCGGTACTCACCTAACTCCCCGTCGTAGGACCGCAGTGTGCTGTGGGGGCCACAGCACACCAGAGTGCGGTCATGGACCGACAGGTTGAGACTCAGAGCGTCGCAGCCACCGCCACCGATGAGCCGCAGCAGATCACGGGTAACGGTCTCCCAAGCACCGACCCGAGGCCACGCGGCACCACCGCCCAGCTCGTAGGTAAGCGTGGCCAGCGGCACGATCTCCCCCAGCCGGCGGCCACGAGTGAGGCGGTCATAAATCTGCATGCCATCCGGTTGTAGTACGTGCGGGTGCAGCAGCGAGGCTGCGGCCACCAGCGAGGTGTTGACTTCCTGGGCACCAGTCCAAGGGAAATAGGCCTCGTGAGCGAACAGCAGGTACACCTCGCTGGCCGCCTGCTGAGGGCCGTGCTGCGAGTCGGACATAAAGAGCTCCTCCTTCGAAGACGGTGCGTCACGGTACGGGCTGCACTAGGTCTGGCCGAAGAGACCTGGACAGACCAGGGCCCAGGAATCTCTGCACATCGGGCCGTCACGGAACATCGCATCGGCGATCTGCCCAAGCTGCTCCCCCACCCACCCTCGGCGCCCCGGCCCCAAAGCCACTCGAGCGCCACCCTGGACGCAAGCCGCGATGGATGGCCGCCGCAGCCCGCTCCGTCGAGGCGGGGCAGGGCGGAGGGCTAGTGCGCGCAGAGGCGATGGCGCCCGTGCCTTCCATGCCGTCAGCTCACTCGGCAGCCCTGACCAGACCGACGACCACCAGCCCCGACCACCGGTCACAGTCCCAAAACACCGCCGCCCGACGGCCGCGGTCGAGAGCAACCACAGCTTGCAGTAGCTGGCCCGGCCGCTCGGTCTCGCGGTGCGGGGATCAGACACGCGGGCCGTGGACGAGCGGGCCGAACAGAGGATCATCTCTGTAGGTGCAAGGAGCAGGGCATGGCGCTCGTTTTGTGCCACACGATCTTGGGATCAACCCCGCGGGTGCGAACAGTGGCCGCCTTAGGCCTGGTCGCTCCTCCACCCGGGACCATCCCCGCGGGTGCGGGGAGCAGCGGCTCGCCCTCGAAGGCGGCCCCACCCGCCAGGGGCCATCCCCGCGAGTGCGGGGAGCAGGAGGTGACGTCGTGATCCGCAGTCTCGGCTACGGGGCCATCCCCGCCGGCGCGGGGAGCAGTTCGGGTGGGTGCCGTCGATGTAGCCGTCGTGGGGGCCATCCCCGCGGGTGCGGGGAGCAGACCGGCGCCCGGGTCGACGCGTGGCCGTCGCAGGGGCCATCCCCGCGGGTGCGGGGAGCAGTCCGGCGCGGCCTTCTTCTGCGCAGAGTTGCCGGGGCCATCCCCGCGGGTGCGGGGAGCAGTCGCCGGTGTCGAACAAGCCGTTCTGCTGCTGGGGGCCATCCCCGCGGGTGCGGGGAGCAGTCCCTCTAACGCGAGGTGGGCCGGTCCCTGTCGGGGCCATCCCCGCGGGTGCGGGGAGCAGGCACGAGCCGGAGTTGCTGGATCTGCCGATCGGGGGCCATCCCCGCGGGTGCGGGGAGCAGAAGGGAGCAGGCAACCACTGGTCCCCATGGGAGGGGCCATCCCCGCGGGTGCGGGGAGCAGCCGGCTCCCTGACGGGGGCGATACGTTCCGGTAGGGCCATCCCCGCGGGTGCGGGGAGCAGGTCGTCAGCGTCAGACCGCTCTTGGAGTAGAACGGGCCATCCCCGCGGGTGCGGGGAGCAGACTGCCTGACCTGCGACGCTACCGGCCGGGCAGAGCAATTTCATTGACTTTCACCGACTCCGGCAATTCGGATAAACAACAGAGTCGTCCAGTCATTCCCGCACGGCTAGCGCGTCTTGAACGAGAGTTCTCAACGGGGGTGTGAGGTCGGGGTGGTCGCCTCGGGAGGCCGACTGGAGAAGCTCGGCGCACACGACCAGGAGCGCTGTCCGGCCTGATGGGCCGTCAAGCAGTGGGGTGAACTCGCTGCGGATGCGGTCTGCGGTGGGTGGCACGAGTTGGGCATAGGCGTAGAGCAGGGCGGCGTCGTAGCCGCGGGGTGCGCTGCCCCAGCCTTCCCAGTCGAGCAGGGTGGCCTTGGTGGTGAGGTTGGCAGCGTGGAAGTCGCCGTGCGCGCACTCCCAGTGCTCGACCTGGGGTGCGGGCTGACCCGTGAACTGAGGAACGGCGCGGTCGATCCACTCCTGGCGGACGGCGGTGCGGTCCGTGGGGGTCGCTGCGATGGTCTTCAAGGTGGTGCGTATGGTCGCGAACCAGCTGTCGGTCAGGGCGAGTTCGTGATGCAGGACCGGGTTGGACGACAGGATGGGCTCATCGATGTAGCCGGTGAGTTCGGCGCGGTAGGCGTACGTCTTGTCGTTCCAGTCGTAAATCCGGTGCAGGACCGGTTTACGGACAGTAGGAAAGGCGGTCGCGGCTTTCTCTGTGCCTTGCCACAGTTTCCCGCCGGCCGTATCGGCGGGGACGGACAGCAGGCGCAGCCAGCATGGGCCGTGTTCGGGGTGGTCGGCGCGGTGGCCGAGAGTTCGGCCGTGCCACCCCCACGACGGTGGGTCTGTTGTGGTGGCGCCCATAACGCCTGCTGCGAAGGCTGACGCGGCCTCCATGCGGCGCGTGTCGTCGTCAGACAGGGGCGGTAAGTACATCAAGGACCGTCCGGAGTATTGCGGAAGGGATGGCAGGCCTGCCGGTTACGGCGAGGGCGTCGTCCCAGTGTGCCGCCTGCCCGGTGGCCAGGAGCACGCGTTTGACGCCTGGGCACGATGCGGTGGCCGCCAGGCAGGCGGCAGCCACCGGCGCACCGGGGTGTATGAGGTCGGCGATCTCTGCTGTGGCCAGGGACAAAAGCTCCCCGCCGTGCAGCGGGGCCGATGCATGTACTTCCCATCCCAGCTCTGCGGCCTGGGTGATGGGCCCGGTCTGGTTCAGTGCCTCGGTCAGGTGAAGGTCCATCACGAGGCTGACGGGCAGCTGCACGAGGCGAAAATGGTGGTCTCTACTTCCGGCCGCCTCACAGGCCAACTGATCCAGCAATGCCACGGTGAACAGGCCGTCGCTGAATCCCGACCAGGTGGCCACGCCGTAAGCAGTCACCTCGCCGGCGTGTGCAGCCTGCTCCAGCACGGCGAAACTGTCCCGCAGAACGTCGGTCAGCATCTGTCGGTCGCCGCGGTGGTGTTCGGGGTTGTGAACGAACACCGCATCGAGCCGCTCGCGGCCCAGCTCGGTGCAACTGCGGGTGGTCTGCCAACGCACGTAGGCAGGCGCGAGGCTATGCCGGATGTCCGCCGTAGGGATGACGCTGGCGGCGTGCGCGCGCCCAGCGCGGAATCACCGCCCAGTACAACAGGCCCGTCACCAACGAGGACATCCTCAACCACGTACACGACTACGAACGCCGCTGGCAGACCATCAGAAAGCATCAAGCCGAGACCCAGTTCTGAGAGCCGGAGGAGACATGGCTGATCCGACCAGGAACCACACCAGCGCTCGCGGGACTCTATGCAATATCGATGGGCCGGTGAAGGCTCCCGGTCGCGTCCCCGCAGCCGGCACACGACCGGGGACGGCCGCGCGAGGAAGGGGGGTGGAAGGCGCGGACAACAAGGAACAGGGCAGTAGCCGAAGCGGCAGATCTCGCTCGAACCTGGGCTGAGGTTGACCAGCCCGAACGTCGGAACTCCGCACCATAACCAAGGTGCGAAGCTCCTTCATCCACCGTCGCGGCCGCCAGACCAGCGACATAGCGCATGGGCTGTTCGGCGCGGGCGCGGGTTGCCGGCGAAGTCAGGCCGGCCCTGCTGGCCGGGGCGGCACGCGTGGCGGGTGCCTCAGTGCTGGAAGGCTGCTGTCGCCACGGGCACCGCCAGCAGCAGGCTGAGCCCGATCAGGGGCAGCCGGTCCAGCCACAGGACGGCGGCGAACTCACGCAGGGTCGCGGAGAGCCAGTACGCGGGAGAGGTCGGCGCGCCCACGACGTGGGCAAGGACGCCGGCGCGACGGGCCAGCAGAGTCGTGCGGTAGACGTGGAAGCCGCTGGTGACCACCGTGGCACGGTGCCCGGAAGCGGTGCGGTCCATGAGGGCCGCGCTGAAGCGGAGGTTCTGCCCGGTGTTCACGGAACGGTCCTCCCGCACGATCCGGTCGGCGGCCACCCCGCGTGCGCGCAGGTAGTCGGCCGCGTTCACCGCCACCATGAGGGCACCCGCCACCGCGCCTGTTCCCGGGCCTTCGGGACGGGCCTCGTAGGCATTCTGGCCGGGCCACACCGTGGCGGTCCGGGAGCGCTTCTTCCGCGTCGGAATTCTCCCGGCTGATCGGGCTCACGTCGCCGATACCGCAGAGGCAGAGGCTTCGTTGGCGAAGTAAGCAGCGCGGCTCGGGCACAGAAACTCCGGTGTTCCGAGCCTCGCAGATGTCGCGCTTTCTTGGTTGTGTCAACTTGCCGGACTTCTCGTCACTGGATCGATGAAACTCCCGCCGCACACGTGAGCCCGCAGGCGCGGGCGGCCGTGTGGCTGGGGTTTGAGGGGTTCACCGGTCTGGTGAAAGTCCAGGGGCGGGCGGCATTCGCTCAGTGCGGTCTCTGAACGAAGCAAAGCGACGCTAGGGTCACGGCACAGAGCGAGAGAGGAGGACTAGTGGCCCATCAGAGCTTTCTACTCAACAGTGCCAGGCACTTGCGGAATTTGGTGGCTGAAGACGAGAGGGATGTGCAGGCTGCAGAAGAGCGACTCCAATACGCTCAGGCCTCGCTCGAAGACGCCAGGCTGCGGGCGGAGGCCTCTCGTGAGGTCCTGGAGAGCGTTGAGCACCGCTTGAGCACCGTGGTGGGTCCTTCTCAGGACGCACTGTTCGCCGCGCCTGCGGTGGAGGAAGTCGGTGCGACTCAAGCCCCGGTCGTCGACCTGATCCGTGAATTCTTGCGGACGCGGGAAGAGGCAACGACGGGTGAGATCATCGCGTACGTCCGCGTGGCACGCCCGACAACTAATTCGTCCAACGTCAGTCCCGAGTTGAGCCGGCTGATGAAACGAGGCGACCTTGTGCGACCCCGTCAGGGTGTCTACAGCATCGCCTCGTCCGGAGCCTCTCAAGAGGAGCCTGTCTGAGCGAATCCCCGCACAGCGCAAAGCACCGCCGGGTGTCGCCGACGGTGCTGTAGTGCGCGCACATCCTGGAGAATCCAGATCCCCGTCGGTTACGCCCGCGCTTTGCTCACTATAACGAGAGTGCGCGGGCTGTACGGGCGGGGCCGTTTACCGATTCGAAAAGCGGTACACATGTTCGCACGTTGCGTGTGTTCGTCCGGCCCTTTTGGCCTGCTGCACCTTGTTGGAGGCAGGCGATGACCGTCAGTCCGGGGCAGTTCGAGCGGATCCTTCCCACCGGCCGGGCCAGTCTGCGTCATCAGCGCGAGGTGTTTCTCTGCGCGGTCCAGCTCAGCGGCCCGGACCGCCTGGTTGTCAAAAGCACCCAGGTCGCCAAGCTTGCAGGGCTCAGCGGCGACACGGTCACCGAGAGCCTGCGCTTCTTCGAGACGATGGGGATCGTCAGTGGGGCCCGCGGCCGCTACGCGGCTACCGCGGAGGGTGCGGCGCTGGCCGACGTGTGGCTCGAGGACGAAACCCGTGCCCGGGTCATGCTCCATCATCTCGTCCGCGGGCACTGGGCCGCCACCGCCGCCCGAACAGCGCTGGCCCACGGGCCGGTGGAAGCAGAGGCGCTGTCCCAGCACCTGCAGCGGGGACTGACTGGCAATCCTCGGCGTGGTCTGTATCTCGTGGAGTGGCTCGTCCACGCCCTCGTCGCCTACACCGACCGGCACGGGCGCGTTCATGCCCTCAGTTCGGAGACCGCTCCGCCTGGCCTGTCTCTGCCGCTGCAGGCCGCCCCCTCACCGGAGCCCGCCAGCGGCTACGTGATGGGCATGTGCAACGAGGAACTGCGACTGCTCCCCACCGCCCAGTACGTATCCGTGCTGCGCAGTTTCAAGACCATGCTCGATCAGGTGGATGCCGCCCGGGTCTGACCCTGAAAGAGCCCGTCCCCCGGGCAGGCTGCCTGGGACAGGTGCCGTGACCGGCATCCGGCCCGGGCTGTCGCCCTCGTGTGTCGGTGCAGGGCATTCGGCTGTCGCCGGTTCTTCTCCACGTGCCGCGGCAGGCTGCCGGTTGCGGGTATACGCCGCAACCGGCCGGTGCCCGCCGTGACAGCCGCACCTCTGATCCGCGTCCCTCTCTTCATTCTTTCTGCCTGGAGTCGTCATGAAGTGGTTCGAAACACGTCGCCCTGCGTGGGTGACGCTCGCGGCAGCAGTACCGTCCGGGGCGGTGAGGGCGGTCGTCAGCTTCGCCCTGAGCCTCACACGACGCTGAGCCTCACCCGTGCCAACGGCCCGAGCATCGCCACCGCGCGAAGCGGGTTGGTGGGAGAGCAGGGGCGCGGTCGCCGCGGACCGCGCCCGCTCCCCTCGTCCCGCCCTGTTTCCAGGAGGCAGGGCGGCACGCGCCAGGCTCGTCCTGTTCACCAAGTGCGTTGTGCCGGCACAAAAGCGGGTGACGCGCCGTGGGCTGCATGAGGCAGCCGAAGCCGTTGCTGCAGGCAGCTGCGACCGCGCTCGCTGTTTGGGGGTCAGGGGTGTAGCCACTGCCGGGAACGCATCAACGGCGGACAGGCCGCTCTGCCAATGCCTTGACGTGACAGGTGCCACGGGACTGCAGGTCCTGGTGGGGTGGGAGACATCGCTTCGTTCCCAGCTGGCTGGCCGGCTGGGCTTGTTGGTGTCTGGGAAGCGAGGAGAAAGACTGCGGCTTGCGCCCGGGCAGGCGGCCGCGTGTGTCAGGGCCGGCCTACCCGCCCCAGCCTGCCGGTCGCGAAATCCTGCGGCGTGTAATCGGAGCCCCGTTCAGCAGCTTTGATCGCGTCGGCGAAAGTGGCTGCGCGCTCCGCGGTGAGGCGGCCACCGCGGACCATCTCCGACAGGAGCTTGTGCGTACTGAAGGGGGTGATGCCGTGCGCGGTGGATTCGATGCGCGCATTGTAGTCCTCGCACAGCAAGTAGGAATCGGTGTGCTGCAGGCGTTCAGTCATTGCCATGATCACCGACTCGGCCCAGTGTTCTGTCTGATGCCTCAGGCTCCGGCCGCTGCGGAGAATGTCCTGGATTTCCAGCACTCGCGTTGGCTCGACGAGTTGGCTGGTATCCACGACCTCGCCGAGCCATTCGAGCTGCCTCAGGGCGGCTGTCGCCAGTGCGGCAGGCCCTGGGTCTCCATATTCGGCCAGTCCTTGCAGCTCGTCGTACACAACGTCGAGCAAGACGCGTCTTTCAGTGCTGAGTTCAGTGTGGACTGCCCGGCGCAGGCCGTCATCGGTGGCCAGGGACAGCAGGGCCGACGTGTCGATGAACCACACCTTGCGCCTGGGCGGTACGGGCACGGGTGCCGTCACCGTGCCGGCCGGTGTCAGGCGAGTACCTCGGATTCTTCTTCCATCACCGCATCCCAAAGGGCGTCATCGTCGTCGCGTTGGAGCAGGGTCGCAACGACGCCCAGGCCGACGCGCTGGCTGCGGGCAGCTTCCACTGCGGCGCTCAACAGCCGCTCGGGTGCCCTGACGGTGCGCCGTACGGTGATGCCTGCACCGGTGGGTGCCACTGAGCCGTGTCGGGCGACAAGATTGTGCGCACCTTGCTGGCGCAGGAGCACTCCTTGGTCGTAGGGGAGCAGTCCCATGACCCCCAGTTGGTAGATCAGGGCGGCCAGGGAGACGCCGAACTGCTCCATCAGGGCCACCAGACTGCGTTCAGTGACGCGTCCTTGGCTCAGCCAGCGCAACGTGTCACGGATGCCCTCTTCCGGCATCAGGAGATGGCCGGCGAAGGCGTTCACTCGTCTTTCCTGCAGATCGTCGGCGAACATGTCCCGTTCGCCTTCGTTGATGACGTCGCGCGGGTCACCCAGAAGGTGGTGGCCGAATTCGTGGGCCAGGGTGAAGCGGACGTGGCCTTGGGAGAAGTCTGTGCTGGCGACTATGAGCGCCACGCCATCACCGTGTACGCATAGTCCGTCGGTTGCTGTACCCAGCGGGGAGAGGGCAACGTCCACCGCGAAATGCCGTTCGATCAGCCCGGGCAGGTCACCGAGTTCGTAGTAACCCAGGCCAAGGTCTCGGCGGACCTGCTCGGCGAGGTGCCTGCCCTGGCGTTCCGCCTCGGAGCGGGTGCGGGGGCGCTGAAGAAGTTCCTTGCGCGCGAAATCGAGAACCGCTGTGCCTGCTGCAGTTGATGACGAGGGGCGTGGCTGGAACCGCTGGGAGAGGATGTCCTCGACCTCGAGGAGTTCCAGCGCACGGCGCTTGGCGTCGTTGTCTGCATCTGGCGTGGTGTCTTTGGCCAGGCGGTGGGCCATGGCGAGGGTGGGGCGGGCCGGTTGGCCCAGGAGGTGGGCGATCGTCACCCCGAGGGCGGAGGCGAATTTGGGGAGTTCCCTGACGCTGACCTTGCGGCGGCCGTTCTCGATCTTCGAGACCTGATCCTTGCCGAGACCGACGAGTTCTCCCAGCCCCTCCCCCGTCAAGGCCCGGCGCCGCCGGGCGTCGCCAACCCGTCGCCCCACCTCGGCGGGCGTTGCAGCCAATGGTGTGGGCACCTCGGACGGTGACAGATCCAGGGCTTCCAAGCCGGTGAGCCTGTCGTTCATGACCGCCTCCCTTCGCGCCACAAAGTCTGTACTGACCAGTATTGCGGCCGGCCGCCAAAATCGCAACTATATCTACAGGCGAGTTGCGATGACGAGGCCCGTGGTTTCCACCGCTTTCGACGGAGGCCGACGGCCAGCCGTAGGCCGTCGCTCTCGGCCAGTGGGTCCGCCGTCCCGTCGACACCCAGGCCGCGGACCGCTTCCTTTCGGGTGCCGCCAAGACCGTGGCTACTGCTGCCGGACAGCCATGTGGCCCGGCAGCAGCCGCTCCCGTCCATAGAGTTTCGCGGACGACAGCACGCCCCTGCATGAAGGCTGCCGATGACCTGCCGGTCACGGCACTCGTGAGTCCGCCCGGCATACAGGTGGTCCGGGGACGCTGCGGGGCAGGCCGCCCCGGCCATCACCGCCGCAGCAGAGCCGAGTCGCAGCTCCAGCAGGGGAATTCAACCCGCCGCTGGCCGGTCCCCCACTGCCCCGGCCGGTACGATCACACTGCGAGGCGGGCAACTCGCCCGCGCCGCGCCATCGGGACAAAGGACCGGGGCAGCAACGTGTGCAGGCATGCCCCAAAACGTGTCAACACGGTCGGCGGAATCGCTCCGGCCCGGGCCAGGGGCCGCCCGGGCGCCCCGAGTTCACCGTACGGCGCCCACAAGGCGAGGGGGCACAGTACACCCCAGCCGCAAGGCATGAGCATCTCTTTCGCGAGCTGGCGGGTGCGGCACTAGGCTGCCGGAGCCGGACAACGGGACAGCGACAGGACCTGACGGGTGGACGAGGCGGAGCGCGCGGGAATCCCCGCAAGCGCTCACAAGGAACGTGCGAGCTATTTCGCTCTGGGGCTACTCGCCAACAGCGCCTTCTGTCATCTGCAGGATCCCCACCTGGACTACGACTGCCTCGACGTCACCGTGCTGGGATCGGGCCCCTTCAAGGTCAGAGGACCGCGGTTCGACGTACAGCTCAAGTCCACAAGTTCCGCGCGGAAGCTGGGCACCGGCGATTACGCGATCACCCTGCCGGCAGCGCAGTACCAGCATCTCCGCCGCCCGGGCTACGCCCCGATGCGTCTGGTCGTCCTGATCCTGCCGACAGGCGTGGAAGTACCCCAGACCAGAAGCGTCAACGGCCACCTGATTCTGGACGGCGTCATGCTGTGGTCTGATCCTGCCACCTGGGAGCCCCTTCCTCCTGGCCAGAAGTCCGGCACAGTGGCCCTCGAACGCAAAAACGAGTTCACAGCCGAGTACATCAGAGAGATGATCAAGCACGAGGGAAACGGAGGTGGCCGGTGAGTAGCGCGGACTTCGATCCAGGCGCCTTTCGCGCCCTGATCCCGTCGGTGTCCCCTTCGCTTCTCTCGGATTTTCTCAGCTCTATCGGCTGGGAGCTGACGGAACGCCATGAGGGTCTGCTGGAATACTGGATGGCGCCCGATGAGAGCGATCACTCTCCTCACGGGCGCATGCTTCTTCTCCCACTGAACGAGGAGATGCGCGATTTCGAGCGCAGGCTCGTGGAGTCACTGGCGGAACTCGCATTCCATTTTAATGACGACGCGCCGCACCTGCTCGAGCGGATCGATCGATTGAATTGGGACACTCTGGTTCTCCGTTCAGATTTCATTGGCCGCGAAGAATCAATGAGGCTCGCCGAAGCAGCGGGCATCCTCAACGCGGGCATGGAAATGATGAGGATTTCCGCCCTTTACACATTCAATCCTCACCGAACCAAATGGAACAACCGGAGTCCCAAGGTTTCGGCCTATCTGGACGAGGGCGTGCGGCTTGGTCACACCGAGCGCGGCAGCTTCACTTTCCCGATCTTTTCGCGCATCGGAGCACGCCGCGACGCCGAGGCGAGCTTCGGCCGTCGCGTCATGTCGAACCTCGCCCAGGCACTGGAGAGAGTGCACCACTGGCGCGGCGACGGACCCCGGGAGCGGGAAGATAATTCCCTCTTCGATCTGGAAATCGCCAAGCAATTGGCTTCCATTCCACATGCTCCGGGCGGGAATCTTCTCAGCATTTCGTTCCGGTGGTCTCCATCGCGTTCGCTGCAGGCTGATCACTCCTCTGATCCTCTCCACTTCAGCAGCCGCTCTATAGAGGAGCTTAAAAAAACCACGCGACGGCTGGACACGCTGCGGAAAATTGAAGCATCCGAGATCGATACGGCTGGAGTGAAGATGAAGCCTCCTCCCCCGCTGGGAGGCTGGCAGTCTTCTATGCCCGTGATGCATTCACCTGTGTCTCAGGATTCTGTGACATTCATTTCTGGTCTGGTCGTAAGTGTCGGCTTGGACGATCGGAACAGGGAAAATGAGGAGAGCCCGTACTTTGTTGTCCTGCGGACCGACGAAGGCGATGTCTGGATCTGGGTCGACGCGGAGGACCATGCCTTCGCATTGAACGCACGCCAGAACAATCAGGCCGTGAGGGCTGAAGGGACTGTTCTGCCTGGGGACCGCAAAACGTTGCGCGGTTCCCTTGTCCGTCCCCCGGGCATCACTGCCGGGCATGACGGAAGCAGCGACTGATCACCCGCAGCCGTCCTGAATCTGCCTCGGTCCGGGCGGCGTCGCCGGGTGCCGCTCCGCCAGAGGCGGCGTCTGTGACGGGGCCTGGCGGGCGGGCATCTGCACAGTGGACCGGCAGCCTCAGCGGATCTGCGCCCGCTGCCAGAGCAGTGCGTGCCGACGCGGCTCGTCTTGGCGAGGCCGCCC
Organism: Streptomyces sp. NPDC127038; assembly: GCF_042725875.1. Lineage (NCBI taxonomy): Bacteria > Bacillati > Actinomycetota > Actinomycetes > Kitasatosporales > Streptomycetaceae > Streptomyces > Streptomyces sp. NPDC127038. The sequence goes on from NZ_JBHXDQ010000051.1 coordinate 27,900, forward strand.
GTATCTACCGCGGTGGCTCCAGGGCCCAGCGGCGCCAGGCGACTCCTTGCCCGTCGGGAACTCCGGTCATCGGCACATCGGCCCGGTTCTCGCGGTGAAGAACGTGCACGCCGCCATCGCACCGGCCGGCAGGGCATCTAACCGGCCGCCACGACTGGCCAGGTGCCCTCAGTGCGGCAGTCGACGAGCGTGCGGGTCCGTTTGGCGGGGGCGGGATTTGGATGCCGGGGGCGGAACGGCTGATGATCGGTGACCACTTGCCGGTGTGGAACGTGGTTGCTGTTGGGTTCGGCAACCACTTCCCCGGCAGGAGCAGGCCGAGTCCGCGGTCGTCCTGGGACGAACTGCATCCGGGCCGCTCCTGGGCCACGGAGCAGCAGTCGGCCAGGCTGAGCCGCGCAGAGCTACGCAAGGCGGTTCGGGAGCATTTCAAGAGGGCAGCCGCGTCGTAGTTGCCGCCCGCGCTTGCTGGCGGCCTCGGCGGCCGGGTGTCCGGCCTGAGGAGGCCGAAGCCTCTGCTCGGTGCCCGGCCGCCAGCTCGACGCGGCTGACGGCCGACGCATCATCCCAGGACCGGCGAGGGACCCGCTGCACGTATCGCCTCTTGAGCTGGCGCCGTCCGGACGACAGGCGGTGGCGCGGGCGGTACGAAGCAGACCCGCGTGAGGGGCGGGGACCGGCCGCCCGGCCATAAGCGGCGAAATGCACCCCGTCCTGTGAGAACTTCGCAAAGGGTCGGGCAGGCTTGCTGCCGCGGGGGGATCGCGGGGCCGTCGGCTCAGGGTTCGATGAACGTCAGAGTCTGGGCGTCGAGGTCGAGTTCGAGGTGACCGGCGCCATGTTTGCGCAGCTGTCGCCAGGCGGTGTAGCCGGTCATGATGGCTTGTTCCCAGTCGGCGGCGCGCAGGACGTTCACTTCGAGGTGGGCGGTCATGTGGTCGATGGTGATGAGTAGTTCGTGGTCGACGTGGCGGAGGTTCTCGAAGTACTGGTGGCGGCTGGCGTAGGAGAAGACTAGTGCGCTGATTCCTTCTTCGATGGCGATGGCGCGGCCGCCGTCTTCGGCTTCGTCGATTCCGGGGCGGCTGCGGCGTTTGCGGTCGAGGAGGAAGCGGGTGACGGGCGACCAGCCCAGGACGGCTGCGTGGGCGAGGTGGAAGGCGTCGTGGAAGCGGTAGTCGTCTTCGATGTGGCTGGCGCTGGTGAGTGGATCGCCGGCAGGGGTTCCGTCCTCGCGGGTCAGGGTGATGACGGTGCGTCCGTCGGCTTGGGGGGTGGGGGTGAAGGTGACGGTGGTGCGCCGGGGCAGCTGTTCGTGCGGGGGGTAGTCGGCGTCGAAGTGGGGGCGTTGGTCGTCTGGGGTGGCGCGCCAGCGGTCCTTGGTTTTCTCCAGGCTCGCGGCGGCAATGTCCTCGAGGTCGAGGCCGAGGAGGTGGGCGAGGGTGGCGGTGTACCAGAGGACGTCGCCGAGTTCCTCGCGCAGTTGTTGTTTGGAGGGGCTGGCGTCGGCTCCGTCGCGCAGGCGCTTTTTGTAGGCGGTGGCGACGGAGCCGGTTTCGCCGACGAGTCCGAGCAGCGGTATGAGGACGGGGTCGGTGCCGTCGGCGGGGGGCTGCAGGGTTTTGAGGGCTGCTTGCTGATAGCGGGCGAGATGCACGCACACTCCCGTGAAGGATCTTCCAACAAGGTTGTCGGTTTTCCCGACATCGCTTTACAGTAGGTCATGCAGGGCCGGGTGTCCGGGAGTTGTGTGAAGGAAGGGAAAGCGGAGCATGCCGTCGCACAGCGTCCAGGAGATCGTGGACATCGTGATCGATTTCCTCGCCGCGTACCAGGACCGGCCGGTCCAGGAGGTGTACGAGGAACTGGCGTCCCGGGGAACGGACTTGCCGGTCGACTCCGTACTGATCATGGAAATACTGGCGCGCGTCGAGGAACACTTCGGCGTGCGCATTCCTGCCGATGCCGAGGCCGGGCGCTCCCTGCGCTCGGTGTGGGCGTTCGCTGAGACCGTGCACGAGACCATGCAGAAGGCCAAGGAGCCCCAGCCGTGAACGACAACGCCCCCTCCCCAGCAGAGGATGCCGACCGGCGCGCCCGCCTGGGCCAGCGGCTCAAAGGCACACGCGAGTACCTCGGGCTGTCCCAGCAGCAGGTCGCGGAGCGCACCGGCATCGTGCGCTCGGCGGTCAGCGACATCGAGCGCGGACTGCGCAAGGTGGAAGTGATGGAGTTGCAAAAGCTCGCCCGCCTCTACCGGCTGCCGGCCTCCTACTTCCTGGACGAGGAGGAATCGGCCGACGCGGGAGAACACGCGCTGGCCGGCCTTCCCCGCACGGGACGGCCTCTCAGTGAAGGCGATCGCATCGAGGTGGCGAAGTTCATCCAGTATCTGCAGGCGCGGCGCCAGGCGGAGGAAGACCAGACGGAGCCGGTGTCCCCGGCCCCGAAGGGCCGTGCGTGAGCTGGAACAACGCGCATGGCGCTGCGATGATCGCGGCCGCCCAGGCCCACGAGGCGCTTACGACGGCAGGTGACGGGTACATCGATGTCTTCGGTGCGCTGGGCTGGGCCGGGGTGGAGGTGATGGGGCGCAGGCTGGGCGGTCTGCTGGGCCTGTACGTGGACGGGAGCAGCGGCGTACCTGGGTGTCTGCTCAACACGGGCCTGGAGGAGGTGGCCATGCGGCATACGGCGGCGCACGAGCTGGGTCACCACCGCATGGGCCACGGCACCAGCATCGACCATGAGGAGCAGTCGTCGGGGCGTTGGGGTGAGGGCTGGCCCCAGCACGAGAAGGAGGCGGAGGCTTTCGCGTCCTGGTTCCTGATGCCCCGCCCGGCCGTCCGGGCCGCGCTGGCCCGCTGCGGCCTGCAGCGTCCCGGATCTCCTCTGGACGTGTACCGGATGGCTCGGTGGCTGGGCACTCCGTATGCCACCACGGTGCGTCATCTGGTGCGGCTGAAGATGATCGACCGGTCCGCCGAGAGCGTGTGGCTCAAGTACTCCCCTGCCGTACTGAAGGCGGAACTCACCGGCAGTCTGCCGCTGCTGGGGCCGCACGCTCATGCCCACGTCCTGACGCCTGCTGCCCATGACGCCCTGCTGCATGTGGCCATCGGTGACTGCCTGCTGCTGGATGTCCCGACCGCCGCGTTTGACCGTCTGCCCTCCGGTCTGACTGCCACCCCGCCGGATGACGGCAGTCAGCTGCCCCTGCCCGCTCTTGCCCCGCAGCGGTCCGGCGTCGCATGGGTGAGCGAGGACATGGCGGGCGACACCCGCGTCACCGCCACGACGCAGTCCTGGGGTCTGTTTGGGGTGACCCTGCGGCGCACCCCTTGCCGCGAAGGCTCCGACATCTCCTGGGCCTGAAGCGCTGTCTGTCTGCACTCCCGACGCTTGTCGATCAAGGAGCGAGCCGATGCACACGATCACTGTCGACGCCCCGGACGTCTCACGTGCCTGGCTGGAAGCCTGCACCCGCCTGTCGGAAATCCCGGGCAAGAAGGCCTTCCACACCGTGGTCCGGATCACCCGCCCGCTACAGGAGGACCCGCATCTGCGGGCCGAGCTGGACCGGCTGCGTGCGGCTCGCGCCAAACCGGTGCTGTATCCCATCGACACGGTCGTCAACACGCTCTTCCCGGCGGCGCTCGCCGCCACGTGCACCACGCACGAGCAGCTCAGCGAACGCTACCGGGCCGTGTATCCGCGTCTGCAGCAAGGGATCCGGCGCAACGTTCACGGCACCTACTTCGGCCGTCTGGTCTCCTACCCCGGCACTCCCGACAAGCCGGAGCCGGTCGACCAGCTGGCCCGTGTGATCAGGCGCCTGAACAAGCTGCGCACCTCGGCGAAGTGGAGCGCCGTCTACGAGGCGGGTACCGCCCAGGTCCTGGACAGTGACGAAGGCGTGTTGGCGCAAGAGCCGGCGGCCGGTGACGCCGGGCCCGAGGCCGTGATCCGGGCCGCTTCGCTGGACACGCAGACGCTGGACTTTCCTTGCCTGAGCCACTGCTCGTTCCAGTTCGACAGCGCCACGAACACCGTGCACCTGGCCGCCTACTACCGCAGCCACTACATGTTCGACCGCGCCTACGGCAACTACCTTGCTTTGGGGCATCTGCGTGCCTGGGTCGCCCGCCATGCCGGCCTCGCACCGGGCACCGTGAGCGTCATGTCCGGCTGCGCCCGGCTGGACTGCAGCAAGGTCGAGCTCGGCGCCCTTCAGAACGCGGTGACTACGCCGCTGTTCGGGCTGGGGGCCTAGCCTCGGGCAGCCCGGGCTTCGGCGGCGGGGGCGCCGTGCCCTGCCGCGGTGTTCAGGCCCCACTTAGGAGGGAACCAGGCCCGCAGCGCGGCAGCGTCTCTGCGGTAGGCCTGCTTGATGCGGGTGCGGCCGCTGATCCCGGCGATGTCCGGGTGGGCGACACGCGCGTACTTGTCGACCTCGCAGAACAGGTTCTGGCAGTCGATCAGTTGCAGCGGTCTGCCCTTCAGCCCGGCAAAGGGCAGACCCAGGCGGGTGAAGTGCTCGTCCTGGGAGGCGGCCATGTAGCGGATGACGTCGGCCTCGATCCCGTCGGCTGCCGGCCCGAAGCATTTGCGGATGCCGTCCCGCGCTCCGGGGCCCGGCACCACGAAGTCCATCTCCGAGAACGCGAGCTGCGGCGCGTAGTTGAGGTCGATGGTGAACTGGTAGGCGAGGAACGGGCCGAGCGCCGGGTAGCCGAGCAGGACCTTGTAGGCCTCTTTCATGGTCGCCGCCTGGGCGACGCGCCCGGGTGCGCCGCTCGTCATCATCATCTCCAGCAGCCGCAGGTGATTGCGGTGCTTGCGGCCCTCCCCCAGCTGGGGCGGAGGAACGATGTAGGCGGCCGAGTAGAGACGCTCGCCCTGGGCGAAGGCTGCTGACAGCACCCGGTCGTACGCGGCGAAGGTGTAGCTGTCCCAGCGCACCTCGCCCAGTTCCCGGCTCAGCAGCCGCCAGGTGGACTCTTTGTTGAAGAGCTTGAACAGCAGGGTGCGAAAGAACACGTCCTCCCAGGCCTGAGGACCGCTGTAGATCACGTCCGTGAGGAGGAACTGGCTGACTCTGTCCGCTGCCCGGTAGCAGTTAGTGAACCGGTGCCGGGCCAGGATCGGGTCGTCGGTCCACGGCTGTTCCCGGCCCTCCAGACGGGCCTCGTAGACGGCCTGCCGGGCCGCGGCGAACCGCCAGTAGGTGTCGAACACCGGCGTCGGCCGCAGCTTTTGGCCCGCCACCTGCACCGTTCCCGGCATCGCATCCGAGCCGGCGATCGCTTGACGGTCTTGCAGCAAGGTCCCCATGGCCGCATTATATATTCGTTATATGTTGCCTGTCAGCGAGGAGGAGCCATGGAGTTGCTGCACCGTCAGCAGCAGCGGCGCACCACCTCGGTGCAGTGGCCCGAGGACATCGACCGGCGGCTGAACATCCTGGTCCGCGCTGCCGCAGCGGCTGGCGAGCGAACATCGCGGGCCGAACTGCTGGCCGCTCTGGTCGCAGCCGCCGACACCCAGCCCGATCAGTTGGCTCGCCTTCTGCACGACTACCGGCGCCTCCCGGAATCCGCCCTTGCGGATGACGAGAACCGTGAGGACCTCCCCCGCGTCCTGCCCCCTGGGCCGCGACGCGCCGCATCCGCCTGAACGACCCACCTCCCCGCAAGGACACGGCGGCCGGCTGGATCACCCGCCACACGGACCGCGTTGCCAGCCCGACGACACGCAGTCACCGTCGCTACGGCACTCTTCGCACGCGGTACACCGGGCCGGTCGCCACAGCCGCCGCCCCCGGTGACCGCCTTCGCCCCGGCTTTTCAGACGGCTGGAGCATCGGCGGCGAAATCCCTGTCATCCGCAGCAGGCAGCGAAGATCGCTCCCGCGGGACGGGGGTGCTACCCGACCCCGCAGCGGCGGCCCGAAATCGGGTCAGCTGTGTGCGTAGCGTTTCTTCCATGCCACGAACTGCACCCAGCCGGGCCGATCTCAAGCTGATGGACCTGGCGGCGGCGTCCGGATACCCGATCAGCGCAAGCCAGTTGGAGCGCTGGCGCCAGCACGGCTTGATTCCGGGCTCTGATTCCCGGCGTACAGGAACGGGGGGAACCGAGCAGATATCCCCGCAGGGCACGGAAGATCTGGTCCGTGCTCTGGCACGGCACGCCAGCCCTGGACGCACCTACGACGACCTGGCTCTGCTTGCCTTTTTCTCCGGAGCCGCGGTCCCGGAGCTCGCGCTCAAGACCGCGCTGGGACGTGTCTACTTCCGGCACCGCGCACAGCACGAGGAGCAGGTCGAACGTGTGCAGGCACTGGTTCCGCCGCTGTGGGCTGCCGAGATGGACGGTGAGTACGAGCGGGCCGAGGCTGCCGCGAAGATCTCGCTGGCGGAGAACGGCAGGGCCGTACGCCAGATGCGCATCAATCTCCGCCGTCAGCCTGATCTGGCCCGCTCCCCACGCGAGGAAGTGGACGCCCGCCTACTGGGAGTGCTGGTAGGGCTGGAGAGGCGACAGCTTCCTGAATCAGACGTGGCTTTCATGACCGACCTGTCAGCGGCGCTGCACCTCGACTGCGATACCGCCGAGGACTGCCTCGCGGTCTGGGACTACGCGGCCGCATGCCACGCCTCGCAGATGGCCCGCCAGGAGACGACATCGCCCCAGGAGCGGATCGAGAAGCTGGCGCGTATCAGCATCGAGGATCTGACGGCCCTGCGCACAGAAGTGCTCGAGAACCTGGATCAGGTGTGGACGCGGGCGACCGGAGGGCTCCAGACACGCGCCTCGAGGGATCAGCCATGGCTGGCACGAGGTGCTGCCAGCACGCTGATGGAATGGATGAGCGCGCGCGAGGTCCACCCGCCCGGCTCTTCCCTCGCCGGCCGCTACTTCATCGAGAGCCTCGCCGACTTGTCACTACGTTGCCAGTTCTCGCAGGCCCGGTCATTGTTCGGCGACCGGGCCGGCGAAGGACGTGCTGCCTTTGTTGCGCGCACCAGCGGCTGACGGGCCGCTCTGCGCCTAAGACGTCATTTCATTTGGTGATGCGGCCCCTGGGCCGGGCGTGCGTTTCGGCAGACATAGCGCGCTGACCAGGCATGGCCGGAGCTTGGGCTCAGCATGTCCTTCCTGCTTGCCATGGGCAACCGTTTCTGGTTCACTCCGCAACCAAGATCACTTCACAGAGTCTTCACGTTTTCTCTACGAGGAGAGTGATGCGGTTCCGCATGAGCACAACTGTCATCGCCGTCGCTGCGCCTTCCTCGGCGCACGGCTCCGGCCATCGGCACGGCTGCTGGCCCAGCGTCAGAACGTCGTTCGGCAACATTCCGAGGCCCGACGCGGGCCCGAGGTGACGCTCGGCTACTCGCTCGCCAGCCTGCTCTCGAGTGGATCAGACGTCGCCCTGGGCCGCGAGGCCGGTGCCGGTCTTCAAGGCCGTCAACAGGCCCCCGACCGCCAGCGGTAAGGCTCGGTGACACTGCGGCACCGGCCTGGGGCCGTCGGGATTGCCGCATCTACGACCTGAACTCCAACAACGATGTCCCGGCCGAGGCGCAGCGCGCCCTCTGCGCCGGGCACGAACCTCTCGTACCTCTGGAAGGAAGTTCCGCACGCATGCCCTGCCACCTGTTGGGTGACACTCTTCGGAGAACTCCATGAGACGCCCAGGAAGGGTACTAGCCCTTCTCCTCGCCGCCGCCTCGGTCCTGGTCTCCGCGCCCTCCGCTCTCGCCGCTGCTCCCGCAGCCTCCGGGAAGACGATCGTCGACCAGGACGGCAACTCGGTCCAGCTGTCGGCCCGTACGACGCTCCTCGACCAAGCGACCGTGGCAGCCGTGAAATCGGTGACGAAGGACACCATCGCCTTCGCGCACAGCACCCCGCAGACCAGCGCGCTCAGCGTCGGCGACATCATCGTCAATCAGGCCGTCGCGTCCACACCCCTGCTGGTCACCTCTGTGACCCGGGCAGCGGGGCAGACCACGCTCGGCGTCCGGGAGACGACCACGGCCGCAGCGTACGCGCAGGTCAAGCTCCACAAGCGGGTCCACGCCAGCCGGCTGGCCTCCGTCTCAGGCACAGCACTGACCGCCACGGGCGAGGAGGTGCCGGCCACGACCAAGGTCGAGGTCACACCGAGCCTGACCGGCGTGAAGTGGAAGGCGACCATCGCGTCCGACAAGTTCACCAAGGGACCGATCGGCTCGAAGGTCACCGGAGTCATCGAGACGAACGGCGAGCTGAGCTACCAGCCTGACCTGGACATCCATCTCGACCTCGCCAAGCGGCAGTTCTCCGTCATCTCAACGGTCAAGCCGACAATCAAGTTCGACGTCACGAGCAACGTCGAATTCGAGGTCACGAAGGACTGGGCGAAGCCGTTCCGCCTCGGCAAGCTCAGCTTCGAACCCGTCGTCTTCACCGTCGGCCCCATCCCGTTCACTGTCAGGCCCGAACTGGAGGTCGGTTTCGGGCTGTCCGGGAAGGCGTCCGCCGGTCTTGGTATCAAGTTCGACTGCTCGACGCCCGCAGAGCTCACGGCCGGTTTCCGTATCGGCAGCACGAACGAAGGAGTGTTCTCCTACAACGGCTGCACGAACAACTCAGTTGCGCCGGCGTTCAATGCCATGGGCACCGTCGAGGCGAAGATCCCGCTGACGCTCTTCGTCAAGATCGACGAGATCGCCGGACCCTTCGTCCGGGTCACCGGCAGCGCGTACGCTACGGCCGACGCCACCAAGAAGCCCTGGTTCGACTGGGGCCTCAAAGTGACCGGAGAGTTCGGAGGCCGCATCGAAGCCGGCCCCTGGCAGAAGGACCTGCCCGTCACTCTGGCTGCAACACTGTGGCAGTGGCCCAAGAAGCCGACCACCACAACGGTATTCAAGGGCGTCAGCAGCGTCACCACCACGTACAACCACGCAGCCACGACCAGCGCGGCAAAGACGTTCAACTATCCGGGCGAACTCCTGACGCTGAAAGCCAACGTATCCGGCGGCGCCACGGCGAAGAAGGCCGTCTGGTCCCGGACGAGCCAGTCGAAGTACGACCTGTGGTTCGTCAACCCGGCCTGCACGGCAACGAAGATCGCGTCCACCACCAAGACACCGGCGTCGGGCGTCTGCGCCAGGCGCACCAGCTGGACCGGCGCCACCGTCAAGGCGTACACATACCGGGACACGGCCCTGTCGACCGCCACGCCCATCACCAGCCAGAAGGGCATCTTCACGCAGGGGCAGTTCGCCTACTCGGTCACGACCACCGACACCGGCGTCAGTGCACCGCACACGGGCAGCATCTCGGTGCTGCGCACGGCACCCGTCAAGCCCACCGCGGCCACCAAGCTGACCGGAACGCCGCTCGAAGCAGGCGCCCGCCTCACCTGGGCCGCACCGGCCGACGACGGCGGCACCCCCGTCACCCGCTACCGCGTCTACGCGACCACGACAGCCGACGTCGCCGCGTCCCGCAAGACGGTCGAGCAGCTGGTATACGGCACAACCGTCGACCTGAACCGCCTCGCGGAGAAGGTGCCCTACACGATCACCGTGACCCCGCTCAACCGGATCGGGTACGGACCGGCCATCAGCACAACGGTGACACCGCTCGCCCCCATCCGGGCCGGCGACACGACTAAGGTTGCTCCGGCCGCCTACACCAACGGTCTTGACACTTCCTACGCCTCGTTCAGTTCCGACGGCCGATATCTGCTCACTTACACCGAGGAGTATGTGCCGTCGAGGGCAACTTCAGTTCATGAGCTGACCCAGGTCGACCTGGCGACCGGAGCACGTATCGTCGCACCGCAGGCGAAGTCGCTCAGATGGGAGTACCCGCTCTCGGCGAGCAACGACGGCTCAAGAGTGTTCGACGGCCACCTCGTGTACGACTTCAGCACAGGGCAGACAACCACTCTGGCCGAAGAGGACGTGCACGTCACGAGCTCGACCTTGTCAGGCAACGGCCAGGTCGCCTTCTGGGTGACAGAGGACGACCCACTGCATGTGAAGATGGTCCGACTGGCCAGCCCCGCCAACGTATCGACTCTCACGGTGGCTGTTGCCTCATACGGCCGCCTCGTGGATGACCGCATTACTGATGGGACGCTCAGCGCATCTGGCGACGGGACGCGGCTTCTCGTCCGAAACGCCCGCACCGCGACCGACGACTGCATGCCTCACCAGGCCGGTGTAGTCATCGAAACGGGCACTGACTCACGCCAGGCCGTCACACCTACGGCGAGCAACTGCCCCACCAACAGCTATTCGCGCTACTTCGGCTTGAACGTCCAGAACCTGGCCCTGTCAGCCAACGGACGGTTCGTGACGTTCAAGCTCGGCAACGACTGGGACGGGTTCCAGCAGTACATCGTGGACCTGCAGCAGACCAGCCCTCGGCTCGCCCGCAAGCTCAACACGCCGCAAGCCCTGATATCGGGGTACTTCTTCAACCAGTACGGCACCGTCATCAGCAATGACGGCCGGGTCGCCGCTTGGACCGCAGACAACAGCAACATGTCTGGCGCGACTTCGATCGCGGGCGCGTGCGACCGGCTCACCGGAAGCTGCGCGATCGCCACAGCCTCAGGCAGAGCAGACGGCCAGGAGGACAAGGGCCAGGCATACTTCGTCAACGACTGCCACACCGCGCTCTGGGTGGCGGTAGACGGGACCGTCTACCGCAGAGACCTGACCTGGTAGCCGTCCACAGCACTGCGCCTTGAACCACAACCCAATCTTCGGCCTCGGCACCCGTGCCGAGGCCGAAGCGTTTCCTCAACCACGAACCACACCACCCACAGGAGCCGGCGCAGCGCGCGGCGCACCGGCCAGGCGGCGGGCGAGGCCGGGTGCGGCATAAGCGATGACGAGAGCACGGCCACGGCGGCGAACGTGGTGAGGGGCCCAGCCAGCAGCACGCCGCCGGTCAGGAGCAGGACGGCGAGGGTGAGCGCGAGGCCCTGGTCGTGGTCGTGGTGCGCGAGGCCGGCTCGCTGGTTCATGTCCGGCGCAGGCATCCGGACGGCACCTGGCCTCCGTTGCTTGGTGCCGCACCGCAGGGGCAGGAAGGGACGCCCTGCCGGAGGTCCCACCGTGGCACGTCGCCAAGTGGCTACCGGCATGCGCACCAACATCGTCCGCCAGCTCAAGGGCGATGAGGCCAAGGGCGTTCTGCTGTTTGCCCGACGCCGGAAGCGTCCAGCGTTGGGCCACCGGCGATCCGGCATCCGACGAGGTGCTGCGCGTGTGGTACGTCGCTGTCACGCGTGCCCGCCGCTTGGCCGCCATCGCCCTGTTGGAAGAGGAGACCGACGCGCTGGCCCGGTTGCTGACCGAGCGACAGGTGCCAGTCCGCGTCGTATGAGACTGCTTTGTGCTGACCGGGCCGCCGAAGCGGGCCGCGCTAAAACGTGCTGATCAGGCACACCCGCACAAACGGCCCGACCTCACGGCAAGTGCGTACGAGACTTCTCAGACGAGAGCAGAAAACCGGGCGCTTCGCCGCTGCCGCCCTCACAATCAAAGGTCTCTCTCCAGCCTCGCCCAGCGCCTTCTCTGGCCGCTCCGCCTCGCTCTCGGCAACACCCGCACCCCCCGTCCCGGCCTGGGCCGACAGCCTGTAGCCCAAAGCGACTTCACGCAAGCGCGCCGCAGAACCCGGCAATCACAACCAATTTCCGGTTGCAGCCAGAGTCCCTCGCTGCTTCGGCGGGGTTCACTCCACGATTCGGTCGAAGAATAGGACACCGGCGGCGGTCGCGCCTACGCCAGCAGTGACGGCCACAGGCCAGGGGTTTGTGGCAATTGTGGCGAGAAAGCCTGCGCCGATGCCAGTGAGGATGGCCAGGAGGAAGATCATGGCGGAGCGCTGGTTGAGCAGCGGCCTGTTCTCGCTGGTCTGGCGGGAGTTGTTGCTGGCCATCGGGGTTCTCCTTTTAGGTCGGGAACTTGGTTCGAGGTGTTGTGTACCAAGCGGGATGCCGCGGGCCCGGGCGGTTTGTGGGCGTTCTGGGGTGGTGTGGCGGCAGCACGGATCGGCCTGGCTGTGGCACGTACCAGGCTCGTGATCGTGGTCGGCAGGGGCGCTGTTTGTGCCGCGTCTGTCTTTTAGATGGCCTGGTCGAGGATCGCGGTCAGGTCGTTGTCTTCCAGCGGCACGTAACGCTCGTACTCCGTGCGTGCGGTCTCCAGCAGTCGGCGCCAAGAGGTCACCGACGGACGACGACGCAACAGCGCCCGTCGCTCGCGTTCGGTCATGCCGCCCCAGACACCGAACTCGACGCGGTTGTCGAGGGCATCGGCCAGGCATTCGGTCCGCACCGGGCATCCGGTGCAAACGGCCTTGGCGCGGTTCTGGGCTGCGCCTTGCACGAAGAGCTCGTCCGGGTCGGTGGTACGGCAGGCGGCCAGTGCGGGCCAGTCGGTTACCCAGCCGGAGGACCTGGCCGACTGTTGCCTGCCCTTGCCGCTGGTAGTCTCGGCCTGAGCGATGTCATGGACATCGTCAATTCGCTTGTGGTTGATCGCATCGCCAATGACCTCGTCCTCCAGCCGGGCGCGGCCGGGCGCCGGGTCGTAGTCGGCGTACTCATCCTTCAGGGCAGCACGGGCTGCCTGTGCCAGCTCGTCGATGTTCATGCGTGCTGCTCCCTTCCGGTGCCAGCGGGGCGGTAGTTACCCAGGTGCTCTGCCAGCCGTTGCCGTCCGGCGGACAGGTGTGAGGAGACCGTGGAACGCGTGATGCCGAGATAGAAACCGACCTGAGTGGGAGACAGGTCCAAGAAGAGGTGCAGACGCAGGCAGTCGCCTTGTTGGGGCGGTAACAGATCCAGCGCCTTCTCCACATCCAAGCGGCAGATCAGGTCACTGATGCCCCCGTCTGCGGACGGTTCACTGGCGGCGGCCAGAGGCAGCGTTCTGGGCCTGCGGTCCGCCGCTCGGAAATGGTCCGTCAGTGTGTCGCGCAGGACCTTGAAGCTGAACGCCGACCGGTTGTCCGCCGACAGGAACGTCTGTCCAGCTCGATGCAGTTGAAGAAACGTCCTGCTAACGACGTCCTCGGCCTCGTCGCGGGTAATGCCACGACTGCGCACGTACTTGAGGAACACCACCCGGTGAAGGTCGTGGAAATCGGTCAGTGCCTGCGGGACGATCCACGTCTCATCTCCGGTGCCAGGTGTAGGAGCGACTGTTAGTGCCCAAGGGCAGCCTCTGCAGTCCGGTTCAAGGTCCGTTCGACGGCAGACCGGCTGGCTGCAGACGGGGCCAGAGGTGATGGTCATTTCGTTCCCCACCCCCCGGTCTCCGTCCGTGAACGCCGGTATCGCATTCGATCCCTCCCCCAACTGCTCACCGCGCACTGCTCTACACAACGGATGCCGCTCGCCGCCCGAAAAGCGTCTAGTGGCCCGTCAAGATTCTTTTCCACGCGCTGAAAACTCTCCCAGCCGACGTCGCCCGACCGCGCCATCCCGGACCCGAACGGCGCCTGCGGCCAAGCCACTTGCCGATTGTCATGCACCGTTGCGACGGTGACGGGGCCAAGCGATGGGCACGTGACCTTAGCGGGCTTGAGCCACTTTGGCGGTCACCCCCGGAGGGTCAGCGGTCGATCGAGCTAGTGAAGCTCCTTTCGAAATGACAATCGGTGTCGGTGCCCGGGTCGTCCCCACCGTCGCTGGCAGGTGGGGCAAAAAGAGGCATGCGAAGAAGTCGCGTAGCTGGTCCAAGAACGCGCACTTTGGCCGCTACTGGGCGCTGTCCGGTACGGCTTACGTACCTCCCGGGCATGGCCTCCCGCCTGACCGAACCCGTCCTGCTGGGCCTCGCCGTCCGCAACCGCGTCAAATGCTGACCCGGCACTCCCAGGGCCACAGGCAGAAGACGCGCGCACCGGCACAGTCCGCCGGTCGGATCCGCGGCCGCATCCGGTAGATGCCGCCCTGCCGTAATGGATCACCGCCACCTCGTCCTCGATCCACTCCAGCACCCGCTCGATCGCGCGCTCGTGCGCGGCCTCGATAACTCGCCAGGTCTCGTCATCACCCAGCGCCCACAACAGGTAGATCGTCGACTGCGGCCGGAAGACGAAGTCGACACCGTTAACCGTCACCGGCCAAGAGCGCCAGCCTTGAACGCTTTCTTCGGGGACGGACGCCGCCCGGCCCTCATGCCGCTGCGCGGGGCCCAGAGTAAGCCGGTGTCCCGGTCGGGCGATGGATGGGGCATGGCCTGATCGTGCTCGGACTGGCGCCAGGTGAGGCGGAACCTGTTCGGCGTAGGGGGCCGGCGCCCGTACGCGGACCGGATCGAGGCCGGCCTGTTCGCCAGGGGACGTCGCCTATCACTCGTGTCCTGTATCTACCTGTCGGCGACCTTGTCCATCGGTTCGCCCGTTTCCCCGACGACGGGACCTCGGGGATGGAAAGCTGGTCGGTCCAGAGGGGAGGGAGCGCCCGTTGCGCGCATTCAACGTCGCACGGTGCATGGCCTCGACGGTGGCCAGCAGCTTCTCGTCAATCGCGCCGTCATCCTGCTGGCGAACTGCCTCGCGCACCAGGAGTCGGACAGGGTGCTGCGCCCTCCACCAGTACACCTCAGGAACTACTGCGGCCAGAACCGCGGCGACGACAGCGGTGGCTGCCGTCACCAGCACGCCTGTGGGACCGCTGGCGACCGCAGCCCAAGCAGCCGGCGAGACACCAAGGCCTGCGGCCGTGCCACGGACCGCGGCGCGGGTGGGGCGCCTCATGGTGCCACCGTCCCTGCTGTTGCATGGGTGGCATACGGATGAGCGATCGTCAGGTTTCGCATGGTCCCTCCCTGGACTTGGAGCCGTTCGCAGGGATGGGGAAAAGCAGAGCGAATTTTCCCTTGACCAGAATGAAGTTTTTTCAAGATTCTTTTCCCGCCGAGGGAAGCGCAGGTCAGGGGCATAATGGCGGGGGCAACACGGTGGGAGTATGCGTCCGACGCCGACCTGATCGCGTATCTGAGGTCCGGCCCCACCCCTCTGGTGCAGGAGCAAGCGGCGGTGTACGACGAGATCGCCCGTCGTCATCGTCCGCCGGTACTGCGCTATCTGGCGCGCGAGCTGTACGGGGAGGACGCCGCGCTGGACGTGGGGCAGACCACCTTCCACGACGTCTTCACCGCATTGAAGTCACACAAGTGGCCCCAGAACCCGTCCAAGCTGGGTGCATGGGTGATGGTTTTCGCCAAGAACCGCTTGCAGAACTACCGCAAGCAGCGCAGCGCCCTGCTGCGCCGTGAGGCCTTGGTCGAACCTGAAGACGTCACGGAGGTGAAGTCAGCGCCCCAGATGTTCGGTGATGACCCCGGGCGGCTGGAGAACGTGCGTCTCATTCTGTACCGCGCGGTTCTTCCTATGCTGGACCCTGACGAACAGCGGCTCTTAGCCCTGCTGAGTGCAGAGCAGATTTCCGATGCGCAGGCCCTCGAACGGCTGGGTCTGTCGAAGAACCGTGCCACTACTGCCCGAAAGAAGGTTAGCAAGCTCTTCTACGCCTACCTGCTGACACAGGATCCGCCTGATTGCCCCCAACTGGCCCTAATCCTGGACGACTACGCAGGCGAAGGGTTCGCCGCCCTGCTCGCATCCCGGGTCATCAAGCACTTCGACGACTGCCCCGTCTGCCAGAACTGCCGTACCTGCCACGTGCAGCGTAAGCACCACGCGCGGGAATATGCGCCTGTCTTCATCCCGCTGGTGTGTGCAGCTGAATTCAGCCATCGCGTCCGCGAAACGATGACCGAGGTCGTCTACGGCAGGCCCCGAGGGGCTTCTCCCTCCGAAAGGCTTTGGCCCCCGCCTGTGACGTTGTACGCGGCCCCCGGCCTCCCGCCCGCGCCAGCGCCTTGGCCGAATCCCGGGACAAGCCTCAACTCTGCAGGCAGCAGAGGCGGGAACGTGCCGTCCCGGGGGCTGGCGGCAGTCCTGGGCTTGGCGATCCTGGCGATTCTCGCCGTCACCGTGCCCCGGGTCATACCAGCAGGCCCTCCGACGAGCGCTACCCCGGTCTCCTTGACCAGCAGCGACGACGTGGAGAACTGCCAACTGCGCGTCTTGGTCTACGCTGCGTGCTTCGGTCCCCGTGTCCTGGCCAACGACGGCAGCAACCCCCTGGTGAAGCAACTCCTTGCCGCACCGCAGGGCGGCATCACCCGGGTCGACCGCAACCTCTCCGTGCAGTTCGTTGCCTCCGAGCCCCTCATTCATCAGCCGGCAGGCAACGAACCCACCCCCCTGCCACCGAACTGCTTCACGTCGGGCTCCAACCGCCAGTCCTGGGCACTCGCTGCGGATGGAGCGGTCCAGACCGTCTTCTCCGGCTCCACCCTCGCCGAAGACGGCATCATCCCCCTCGACGCTCCTACCGCTGCCGACCTGGCTGCAGACCTCGGAACCCCTCTGAGATCCTGCTTCTCGTCCAACCTCTTCGGCGACAACTACGTACTGGACGAGCGGCCGGCACCCATAGCAGGGATGCGGTCCTTCGCGATCCGCAACGTCGGCCCCGTACCGCGCTTCTACACCGGTCACGCGGTGAGCATGCAGTACTCAACCGTCTGGCTTCAGGGAAACAACTACCTGTATGCGACCTCGCTCAGCGAATCCACCTGCGACGCGATCGCTCGCGCCCTACACGACAAGGCGGCCTCATCCTGACCCTGGGCATCAGGCGTGCCGTCAGCGCTACCGGGCATGGGACTGCAGCCACGCGAAAAGGGCATTGAAGGCCATCATGGCCCCGGCGAGCAGCACTGCAGTGGCCCCCACCATCACAACCCACGCAGGCGACTGCGAGTGTGCTTGAGTGTCTGCCAGGATCACGCGGCCGGCAACGTGCTCGATATGGGACGCTCCAAGTACGGCCAGGGCACCCCAAACCCACAGACGCGGCCACAAGGCTCCCAGCAGGGCCAACGCGAGGGCGCCGAATCCTGCATAGAGCACCAGGTCGGCGAGGCCGCGGTCCTGCCAGAAGTCAGCCTCGCCCATGCGGAACCACGGCATCCGTGAACCGGCGGCCATGAGTAGACCCCCCGTCGCAAGCACCCACGGTGACCGGTAAACGGTGGATGGCGCGGGCGCGGCCTGCACCCAGAACGACCAGCCAGCCGGCGCCGGAGGCCAACGCGGATCCGGCTGCCACCCCTGCGGCGGCCGCCAGCCCGAAGGCGGCACAGGCCACCCCGGCGGAGCGTTGAACTGCATATTCTCCCTCCGATCGGTATCGACCCCCCTCGCCGCTGCCCAAAGCACCAGAGACCAGGTGTACTGCCTCCAGGCAGTACGTTCCGGCTGTGCCCCGGTGCCGTCGTCCATTTGCTCTGCAGAGCGTGGCGCGAACGAAAGTCAAAAGGTCGACTGCACTCCGTGCAGTGTCGCGGCCAGAACATCGCGCTGCCCCGCTTCTCGTGCGTCCGCTCTGCGATCGCTGGCGCCCATCGCTCAGTGTGCAGCTACTGGAAGACCGGTGCGGTCACGTCGTCGGCAGCCGAAATACCGACCATGAGCAGGTCGCTCTGGTCGCGCGGAACGCGAAGCGATACCAACAGTCGCTGCCGTCTCACTTTCGAAAGCGACGATCACACGCAGCGACCGAGGCAGATGTTTCGCGCAGAGGCGATTTACAACCTCCCCGGTCAAGTGGTATCCGAGGTACTTGCCGCCCTCACTCTGGAGGCGGCCTTGCTTGAACTGCTCGAAAGCCTGTTTGTCAGACCTGAGCAGGCGATCAATCTGCTCCTTCGCGAGGGGAGTTGCGGTGACTTCGACTGACACCCCCGTAAGACTAGGGGAATATCGGTCGTGCATGGATCAGAGTGGGATTTTCTTGCCCATCCGCTGATTCATGCTCTCGACCAGGTCTTCCCGTTCAGCTGCGGCTTGATCCTGCAGTCGGTACCACAGCGCCGTCACAAGATCGCGGTTGCGCCCTGCATCTCGGAGCTCCTCCACCAGGTGCTTCACGCGGTGGAGCTGGACAGGGTCGACCTGCTTGGGCCTGTGGG
Organism: Streptomyces sp. NPDC127038; assembly: GCF_042725875.1. NCBI lineage: Bacteria > Bacillati > Actinomycetota > Actinomycetes > Kitasatosporales > Streptomycetaceae > Streptomyces > Streptomyces sp. NPDC127038. Next base: position 45,974 of record NZ_JBHXDQ010000051.1, read on the forward strand.
CCACCACCTTGAACTCCCCGCAGCAAAGACGTACAGGCCGCGGCAAACGCACAGCCCGACAACTTCGACGATGGAGAGTCAGCCGTCGACGAACGGTCGGCCGACCCCACCCATCCCGAAGACGGCTTGGATCACGGCCGCGCCTCGGCACCGCCCACAGACGTGAGAGCGCACCCTGCCAAGGAAACGCGCAGCACGCGAGTGAACGCGGTCGACGAGCAGTAGGGGTCAGAGGCGAGAAGCGACAACGGTCTGCCTGCGGTCGACCGGTACTACCTCGCGTGGAGGGACTACCAGGACGTGCACGGCGAACAGCCCTCCGGCAAGGAGCTCTCCGCACACCTCGCGGGCAAGGGCACAACAGGCCGCGGCGGCAGCCCAGTCAGCCCCTCCACGCTGCGCCGGTACTTCCTGCACTTCCGCATCTACGAGATTTGGGCGGACTGCCGGCTCGAGAGCACTGTTCCCTCGCCGCACACCGTGGTTCAGATCTGTGCGCGGCGCGGCATCACCGCGCAGTACAACAGGCCCGTCACCGCCGAGGACATCCTCCACCACGTACACGACTACGAACGCCGCTGGCAGACCATCAGAAGGCACCAAGCCGAGACCCTGCCCTGAGCCCGGCGGCCTTACAGGCGTCCTCGACGTCGTGGTCCTGCCCGATGTGCGCGTCATGCCCACCCCGGTCGCCGACTGTCGCCCCGCCCTCGAGAGCTGGCATGAGCAATGGATCCCGGCGCGATGCCTCGGTGGTCATAGCTGGGCCCGCCAGGACTGCGGGAACCACGAGAGCCGGCCACGGCCGCGGTGCGGACCTATACCTTCCTCGCCACGCATGCCAGGCCGTTGCCCACATGCACAATCTGGCCCTCGCGTCATGAGCAGACGAGCCCGCCACCGGCTCTGACCTACCGGCACTCAGCCTTGTGCAACACCCTTTAAGGGGTGTTGCACAAGGCTCTGAGCTGGGCATCTTCCTTGTATGGCTGGGGTGTTAAGGGCTGGGCGGGTGTGGGTGGAGACGTTCACCGGGTTGTGGGTGACGCAGTTCGCCCGTCTGCTCAAGGTGGTGCGGGAGCTGGGTGGCGACGGCACGTTGCGGGGCCGTCCGTGGTCGCTGCCATTGGCCGAGCGGGTGCTGATGGTCGCGGTGTACTACCGCACGAACCTCACGATGCGGCAGCTCGGTCCGCTGTTCGGAGTCTCCTCCTCCACCGTGTGCCGGGTCGTCCAGCGGCTGGTACGGGGTCAGCAGCGTGGTCGAGTGCGTCGTTTGGTCTGCGCCTGTTGACCAGATCGCGCACGTGTGACCGCCGAGGTTGCGCGGGCCTACGATCTCGGGGATGGCCAGTCGTGTGTGATGTCGAAGAGGCGCTCATGGCGGAGCTTGTGCGGCAGCAGGATGTGGATGCGTACGTGGGCTATCACGCCTTCGGGTTGCAGGAATCCGATGACGCGGACCTGCCGGTCCCCTTTCCTGACGACTTCAACCGGCATGCGTTCCTCAGCACTCATCCGGGACGTCTGGACATCACGAGCGGCGGCCATACCCACACCGCCACAGTCGGCGTCGAAGTGTGGGATGGGCCGCCGCCCGCCCAGAACCGGTCCCACTGGGATGAGGTGGCCGAAGCCGAATTCGAGTCGACCAGTGGTCAGGTAGCCGTGTGGTCCATGCACACGGGTCGGATGGACGACCTGATCACGCTGGCTGACTCCGGCGGTTCGTGGAATGTCCGCGTCCACTGTGCAGGCCGGGCCGAAGCCGCAGCCCTGTCGGAAGGCGAAGGCACCGGCCACGGTGTGGAGCGCTACCTCGTGCAGTTCTGGCCCGCCAAATCGTGAGCCGGCTGCGGCGGGAGCGGCTGGTGCCAGGGGCCGCTCCCGCCGCAGTACAGGTCAGGTGACGATCTTGACGATGAAGCCGTCATCCAGTCCGTCGATCATGCGGTTCTTGGCGTAGAAGCTCTTCAGGAGGGAGCCGCCCGCCCCGTTGTCGTCGCCCGGGATCGGCTTCGCGGAGAAGTTGAACTTCTGTGCCTCTGGGTCGTAGTCATGCTCCGCGGCTCCTTCCGGCTCGCTTTCCGCGAACCGGTCACACACTGTTCAGCGACGTCGGCCGTTGAGATGATCACTGCTCACCCATGGCTGAGGAGTCGGGTCCCAGATGAGCAGTTGGTCGCCAGAGATAGATGAGGTGCTGGAGGCGTCGGGATGGGACGCTTGGACGGAAGGCAGACACGGCCCGCCGGCGATCCATGTTCGAAGCGGTCGGCCTCGCCGTGCACGACGCTGCGGAAGCCTTCCTGCAAGAGTTCGGCAGTCTGACTGTGAACGTCAGCGGACCAGGGATCAGCTGTGCACACACGCCGTTCGAGCTGGACCCGAGCCGGCCCGGGGCAAGGATGACCGCTTCACGGAGTGGGGCGAAGCGATCGGGCGCCGTCTTCACCCGCTCTGCGAGCTGGACCACGGCCGGTTCTTCCTGGGCATCGATGAAGTGGGCGTGATCTATATCGTCGAGACCTGGGTTGCCGGCTTCGGAGCGATCACCAACGGCGCGGTCAGCGACATCCGCATCTACCCCACCGCCCCGCCCCCAGCAGACGCCGCGTCGCCAGCAGACGCCGCGTCGAGCGATGACCTGCCCAAGGTGACTCAGCTCGACTGACACCGGGCCATCGCTCAGCGCCCCGCCCGCACACCTCTACTTGGGAACCATCATGAGACGCAGCACCTTCCTGGCCGCGGCCACGGCGACCGCCCTGTCCGCCTCCCTGTTCACGGGAGGCGCCCCGGCCCACGCGGACGGCACCACCGACGGTCCGGTCCTGTCCGACGCCGACGGCTGGTACGAACCGGGCCTGCTCTTCGTCACGGCACACTCCGACAGCCCGCTCACGCACATCACGGCCCACTTCTACCCGCTGAACGCACCGGAGGGGGCTCAAGAGGCCGGATCGACCGAGGACTTCACCCAGTACTCCGGGGAGGACGCCCGCTCCGGCGTCTGGCGGGCACCGGTGCACCTGCCTGAACTGGGCGACTACCGGGTGACCGTCGATCTCCAGGACGCCTCCGGCGCCACCGTCACCGCGGCCGTGTCGCCGCACCCGCTGCGGTATCAGACCGTCATCACCGTCACCGGCCTCACCGCCACCCCGAACGTGCCGGACTACCTCCACCAGGACGTATCCGTCAGCGGCACTGTCGTCGCCCGCGACCCCCGGGACCCCGACACTCCGGCAGCTGCTGGCGGTGTCACCGTCGACGTCGACGCCGGGCACATCCACAAGACCGCAACCACCGGCACCGACGGCCGCTTCACAGCGGCGTTCGTCCCCACGACGCAGTCCTTCCGGCTGTACACATCGCCCGAGGGGTCCGACCGCTACCCGGGGGCGATCGATCTGGGGTCGGCCCCCCTGGATCTGCACACCGCACCGGCACCGATCCGCTTCACGGCCAGCACCCACGCCCTGAACCTGCAACAGGGTGCGACGGGGACCGTCACCGGCCACGCGGAGATCCAGACCACCTCGGGCTGGCAGCCGCTGCCCCACACCACGATCACGCTGCAGGACCAGGCGTATCTGGCGGGGACGACGACCACCGACAGCCAGGGCAACTACACCCTGCACGTCTCCTCGGACGGCGCCGCCACGAACGCCGAACTCGTCGCAGGCACAGGCGACATGCCTTTCCAGCTGACGGCCACCGAGCCCTTCAGCCTGCACGTCGCCTACACGACACACATCGGGCTGAGCACATCACTCGACGACGACGGCGCCCTTCGAACTCACGGCTACGTCTACTACGAAGACACCCGCGCCCACTGGCCCGCCAACCCCACCGTCACCCTGCAGTACTCCAAGGACGGCAAGAGCGGCTGGAAGGACGCCGCCACCGTTCCCGTCCCGATCCACCACAACAAACCCCTGATCGACGAGACGTTCACCCGCACCCTCACCAAGCCGGACACCGACGCCTACTGGCGCGCCCGCTTCAACGGCAACCCCGACCTGGGCACCAGCACCACCAAGCCCGTGCACCTCTACCGCTACGCCACCCGCATCACCGGCTTCCACACCTCCCCCGACCCGGTCCGCAAGGGACAGCCGATCCGTTTCGCCGGCACCCTCCAGTACAAGAACGGCACCACCTGGAAGCCGCTCTCCGGCGGCTCGCCCACCCTCTACTTCAAGCCCCGCGGCTCCACCACCTACCACTACGTCTGCGAACTGGCCAGCGACCACAACGGCCACCTGTCGGGCTGGGTCACCGCCAAGCAGGACGGCACCTGGGCCCTCGCCTTCAGCCGCCAGACCGGAAACCACTACCTCGCCAGCACCAGGGTCACCGACTACGTCGACGTCCGCTGACCTACGTCACAACGGATCCAGCACGCACCGCTCCGTCAGGCCGGCCGGCCCGGTGAATAAGGGGCCGGCCGCCAAGGCGACACGGTGCGTGAGGAACGCTGGAGTGCCGCTTCGATCAGTACCGTCGCCACCGTGGAACAGTTCAGAGCTGACCACCGTCCTCCGGCCACGTGGTCGCCGTACGATGACGCGGGCGCGGGGCGACGGTGTCGTGGCGCGCTCCGGGCGCCCGCAGTCAGGCGTGGGTTCAGCTGGAGCGATGCCGGGCATGCCGGTGCCGCTCAGGCTCAGAACGGGCTCATGTGGATCCGCGCTGTCGAGCACGAGCTCAACCGGACGGCGTGGCCGAGGACCACACGCCGAACCACTGCTCGGCGCCGTACTCCTCGAACCGCTCCACCTCGGTGAAGCCCAGCTTGGCCGCGAGGCGCATCGAGCGGTCGTTGGCGGTCTGCGTGCAGAGCACCACCGGCTCGCCGGGGAGGGCGTCGGCAAGCCAGTCGAGTGCCGCCGCGCACGCCTCGGCCGCGTACCCGTATCCCCAGGCTTCCGGCAGGAACATGTAGCCGAGTTCGGCTTCCCCGGCATCCGGACGGACGTGACCCGGCCGCTCCGCGTCGCGCCGGTCGAGCGTGATCATGCCGATCATCGCTCCGTCGAGATCGATCACGAAAAAGCCGGGGCGCCGCCCGGGGATCTCCGGTGCCGTGCGCTCGAGCTCGTCACGCGGTCGAGGGCCGCCGATGTAGGTGCCCACCTCCGGCGAGGCGAACAGCTCGATGAACGCCACACGGTCGCGGGCCTCGGACTCGCGGAGCACGAGCCGTCCGGTCCGTATCGGGGCAGGTGGCCAGGCGACGGGTCCCCACTCGGTCATGGCGGGCAACCTAGCGCACACCCACCCGGCAGGAGCTCCAGATTCCGGAACAAAGAGCTGCTTCCCGGACGTCGGGACGCGCCGATCTTGTCAGCTCCGGTGGCGTCCAACGACCGCTCTCAGCAGACTCTCGGCTGTGGACCTGAGACCGGAGTTGTTGCCCCCGCCCGTGAGTCGCCAGCGGCTGGACGAACTGTGCGCCGAGGTGGAGCGGATCGGTGACCTGCTGGAAACCCGCCCGGAGGCGGCGGGCGAGGCGATCGAGGCCTTCAACGCGATGACCGGGCACGACTACGTGGCCCTCGACTTCGCCACGTACTGGGGCAGCAGGAGCCTGGAGGAGTTCGCGACGGAGGCGGCCCGTCCGGCGTACCCCAGGGTCGCGGACGTCACCCGGGACGAGCTCGTGGAGATCGTCCGCAGACTGCTGACGGTCTCTCCGGAGAGCGACTACTACCTGCTGCTCCTGAAAGCCAACGTGCCGCATCCCCACGTGAGTGACCTGATCTTCCATGCCTCGGACGACCTTCGGGACGCGTCTGCCGAGCAGATTGTCGATGCGGCTCTGAAGTACCGGCCGATCGCGCTCTGAGCCCTGCACAGAGGTCAGCCGGCCACAGCCTGTTGCTCGGCGTGGGTGGTGGGTCAGGAGACTGCGGGTAGCGGCGCAGCAGGGAGGCGCCGAGGTCCTGGCGCTGGAGGTGGGCGGCGAGGGGACACACGGGGCAGCGTCCGAGCGGCTCGGCGCACCGTGACGGCGTCTCGCGGGACGAACCGCATGTCAGGGTGGGCCGGGCCCGGGCGAGGCTCGCCCGGCGGCAGCACCGGAGCCGGCACCTCGAAGACCCGCTCCGTCACCTGGTCCGTGTACCCGTCCATCGTGGCCGATGCCTGGAGCAGCACACCCCCGCCCGCAGCGGAGCGATCGTCAAGAGTTGTGGATTGGCTGAGTTGCTGATGTGTTCTGGCGTTGCAGCTCTGTGACCATGACGCCAGGCGCGATCTGGCGCTCGCAGACAGGCACGAAGCCGCGCCGACGGTAGAGCGCGACTGCGGGCAGGTTGGCGGTTCCGGTGGAGACGATGGCCAGTTCCGCGGGCTCGATCGAGTCCAGAGCGTCGAGGAGGGTTGTTGCGACTCCGCGGCGATGCGCGATGGGATGGACCACGAGGCGGCAAATGTCCAGAGCGCCGTTCGGCAGGCGGGTCCAGCCAACCGCTCCGACCAGCTTCGACTCGTCGCGAACCCCGATGAAGCACTCGTCACATGCACGCAACTGCTCGAGGGACTCGTGTAGAGGCGGGATGCCGTCGAAACCGATGAGCTGGGCCTCGACCGCGTAGGAGGCCCGCTGGAGGTCCCACAACTGCCGCAGGGTGTCGGGATCGGCCAGGTCGAGACAGGCTGGCTCGGCAAAGGGCCGGTGGGATTCGGTGGCGGCGTCGTGTTGGCCTGTCATGCGGCGATCTTCTCAGAACGCTCGACCAAGACGCCGTTCTCGAACGTCGCGCCGGAACGGACCAGGGCAACCAGCCGGCAGCCCGGCCGCCGCCCTCCGGAACGCTGGCGCGCGATCACCGGTGCCCACCTACAGGGAATCGATCTCGTGTTGCCGCACGAGGACGCTGATAGTCCCAGTGGCCAGACGAAGCGGGATCGCCGCCTGGGAGGCCGGGGCAGCGGCCCAGCAGCCCGCCCGGAAACATGCCGACCTGCGCGAGGCGCCCCCGGGCAGGGTCCGGGCGCAGCGCAGGTGAAAGCCCGGCCGGGCGCAGCCGTTTCTGTGGGGTGGCTCATGGCCGTGGGGGCGACCCGGGGGTAGCGGTGCTGGTGCACCGGACGCGTTCCTCTACCGTCAGTAGAGGAACGCGGTAGAGTCGGGATATGGCAGCAGACGAGACGAGCATCAAGGTGAGCGCGGCCGCGCGGGACCGGCTGGCGCGGTTGGCGGCCGAGCACGGCACGACCATCCGCAGCCTGGTCGAGGAACTGGCGCAGAGCACGCCGACGCAGGCCGAATACGCCGAGCGCGCCGAGCTGGCCCGCGCCGAACTCACCTCCGCCCTCGGCAGCGCGCCGAGTCCGGAGGCGGAAGCTAAGGCCCGTGCGCTGCTGGAACGCCTGGGCGGGACGCAGCCCGGCTCAAAGACGGCCGCCTAGTGGCGGCGATCTCGGTCGTCCTGGACCACACCACCGCTACCGCGCTGTACGACCCGAAGGACCCGTTCAACGAAGCGGTCGCCGCGTTCTACGTCCAGGCATCCGGCGGACTCGGTGATCTGTACGCGCCGGTGCTGTCCCTGACGGCCGGTGACACGGAACGGCCCGGCCTGCTCGGCTACATCAAGGGGCTGCGGTTCATCCGGATCGAGGCGTTCGACACCGACGCCGCAGCCACCGCCACCGAACTGCTGCGCTTCGGGCACTCCTGGGCCGGCGTCCACGCCATCCACGCCGCCCGACCCTCCGCCGCCCACCCCGCCGGGCGGTTCCTGCTCACGCTGACGCCCAAGGCGTACGCGGGCACCGGAGTTCAAGCCGTCCATCCCGACCAGTAACCGCGGGCTCTTGGACGCTCTCTCCAGCCCGCCCGCGCCGTCGCGGACCTGGCCCTTTGAGCACGCAAGGCCCGGCACCCTTCAGCGGGGGAGCAACGCTCGAGCAAGGCGGTCGCGTTGTCTGTTCTGATGTGCCCGGCCGTCGGCCGGGGTGTTCTCCGGAGGAACCATGTAGTTCACTGTCCTGCCTGTCTGCGGGTGGCCCGTCTCCCCCATGCCGGGGCAGACCTTCCTGGACGGATGAACGTACCTGGGAAGGACCGCGTTGCGAGCTCGGCAGGGCGATCAAGAACGTCCTCGCCCTCGCAGTCAGCCTCGCCGGGGGCTGAACACGGGCGACAACTCCCTTGCCCTGCTTGTCACCGCAGCCTCGCGGAGACCGCGCGTCTCGGCCAGGCGATGGGCACCGACCGGCTGACCTTCTCCGGCCTCGCCAGCGCCAGCGACTTCAACGCCACCTACAACGTCCTGGTGGCTACTGGTCGTACGCCCAGGAGTGGCCGCTCTGGCGGTACTCCTCTACGGGCAGCGGTTCGACGCTGGGACGCATCCGGCTCAGGTACAGCAGTCCGTCGAGGTGACCGATTTCGTGGGCGCCGAGCCGGGCGAGTCCCCGTTCGTACACGGTGGTAACCTGGGCGCCGTCTTTGTCGAGCTCGAAGAGGCGCACCTCGCTGGTCTTGGTCGGCCACGCGAAGACAGCGTCGGTATTGAAGCTCAGGCCGGTCTCCTTGATGGTGTGGTTCACCTCCACCTGCCGGCCAGTCAGGTGGTCCCGGCCTCGTCAACGTCGCCACCCGGATCGTCGCCCCAGTCACCGCGCTGCCCGGCCCGGAGGCGGGCGAGCCGTGCGAGGACACGTTCGCCCTGGAGGCCCTCAAGCGCGTCTTCGTGTCCTCGTTGCGGGTCTGGGCGCAGGCCTGGACGTTCCGTGCGGCGAACAGCGGCACATCGCGCCGCCAGTCCTCGTGTGTGAGTAGCTGCTCGGACACCGACGCCATCAGGCCGGTCGCGGGGTGGGTCTGCAGACCATCCCTGCCCCACCATCAGCCAACTACACTCCCGACGACGCCTCTGACCAGGACAGATAGCGAAACGCTGCTGCGTAATAGCCGTTACGGCAGTTCCCAGGTCTCTGATTCGCAGAAGAACAGGCCGCCTACGGCCTTGGGGCGCGTTGCTCGCCCGAGCCTCGAATGATCAGTCTGGTGGAGACGGTGACGGTGCGTGCACGGGAGCGGTCGCCGTCGAGTCGGTTCAAGGCGGTGGTCGCTGCCGCTCTGCCAATCTCTTCGGGGTCTTGAGCGACGACAGTCAGGGCCGGTTCGAGTGCCTCGGCCAGTACCAGGTCGTCGAACGCGACGACGGCTACGTGCTTGCGTTGGGTGCGGGCCAGTTCGGCGACGATGCCAAGCGCCATGATGTTGTTCCCTGCGAACAGGGCGGTGGGGGGATCGACCTGGTCGAGGAGCTGGGAGGTCGCGGTCGCGGCACCCTGCTGATCATGGGCATTGGTGACCAGCGAGGAGTCGTAGGGGAGTCCGGCTTCCTGCAAGGCCGAGCGGTACCCGGCCAGACGCTCACGGCGGGTATACAGCTGGGCGGGAAGGTCTCCGACGAATCCGATGCGCCGGTGCCCGTGGGCGATGAGGTGGGCGACACCGTCACGGGCTCCGTCTCGGTTGGAGCTCACGATGCTGTCCGCGGTGAGGTCAACTCCCGGACGGTCGAGAAAGATCACGGGGAGGCCCGCCGCGCGCTGGGCCTTGAGGTGGGAGTGATCGGCGCCGACAGACGGGACGACCATCAGGATGCTGACACGGCGGCTTAGGAACTTGTCCGTCAGGACGCGTTCGCGGTGAGGGTCGTCTGCGGAGGAGCCCATGAGGAGAGTCAGTCCGCGCTCGCGGACAGTGTCCTCGATGCTTCTGGCCACGGCTCCGAAGAAGGGGTTGGCGAGGTCGGGAATGACCAGGCCGATGGTGGTGTCCGGGCCACCGACGCGGATGTTGCGTGCCATGAGGTTCGGCTGGAAGCCGAGTCTGGCCACGGCGGCGAGCACCTGTTCTCTGGTCTGCGCTGATACGGGGCCGTCCTCGTTGAGGACACGGGACACCGTCTTCGCGCTGACGCCTACCTCTTGGGCGACGTCGGCCAGAGTGGGGCGGCGGCTTGCTGCCATTGAACGACCGTTCCTGGTGGGCTCGTTGGCTCCGGCCGCTGTTGCGGCCGGAGCCCTGAAGTGCTGCTGAGTCAGTGTGCCTGGACGCCGGCAGCTTTCGCGGCTTCCGAATCCGCGATGACAGTATCTCCGGCCTCGTCGACGGTGAGCGCGCCGGTCATGATGGCGACGACCTCAGCCATGGAGTAGTCGGAGGGCTTGATCAGGGCGGCTCGTCGTCCCAGCCGGTGGACGTGGATCCGGTCGGCGATCTCGAAGACGTGGGGCATGTTGTGGCTGATCAGGACGACCGGCATGCCCTTGTCGCGGACGCGGCGGATGAGGTCAAGGACCTGGCCGGATTCCTTGACGCCGAGGGCGGCGGTGGGTTCGTCCATGACGACGACGCTGCGCGCCCAGGCGACGGAACGGGCGACAGCCACGGCCTGGCGCTGTCCGCCGGAGAGTGTCTCCACCGGCTGTGTCAGCGACCGCAGGCCGATCTTCAGGTCGGCCATGTGCTCGGCGGCCTCTCGGCGCATGCGCTGTTTGTCGAGCATGCGGAAGACACTGCCGAGGACGCCGGCCCGGCGGAGCTCGCGCCCGAGGAACATGTTCGAGGCGATGTCCATGGAGGCGGCCACGGCCAGGTCCTGATACACCGTCTCAATGCCGTGGGCGCGCGCGCTCTGCGGACCGGAGAAGGTGACGGGTTCGCCGTTGAGGCGGATCTCGCCCGCGTCCGGGGCCACTGCCCCGGTGAGGGCCTTGATCAGGCTGGTCTTGCCGGCGCCGTTGTCGCCGATGACGGCGAGAACCTCGCCGGGTAGCAGGTCGAAGTCGGCGCCGTCGATGGCGGTGACCTGGCCGTACCGCTTGACCAGACCGCGGGCCTGCAGCACGGGCGTGGGAGAGGAGGTGGCGGTCATCGGGTCTTCTTCCGGGAGATCTGGTCGACGGTCACCGCGAGGATCACCAGAACGCCGGTGATCAGGGTCTGGTAGATGGAGGCAACACCCATCAGCTGAAGGCCGTTGCGGAACACACCGACGATGAGGACACCTATGAAGGTGCCAAGGACCGAGCCGCGGCCGCCGAAGAGGCTGGTGCCGCCGAGGACCACGGCGGTGATGCTGTCGAGGTTGTCGGTCTGTCCGGCCTGGGGGTCGCCGACTCCGGTGCGGGAGATGAGCAGCAGAGCGGCGATCCCGTACAGCAGGCCGGCCACGGTGTAGATACCGATGGTCAGCCGGGAGGTGCGGATGCCGTTGAGCCGGGCGGCCTCGGCGCTGTTGCCCAGGGCGTAGACGTGGCGGCCCCAGCCGGTGCTGCTCAGTGCGTAGGCGAGGAGCAGGAACAGGGCGATGGTGACCAGAGAGCCGTAGGTGATGTCGGTGTGGCCGAGGGGGAAGGTCTCTCCAAGTGCCGTCAGCGGGCCGGGCAGGTTGGTGACGGTCTGCTCCGCGGAGTAGATGTGGGTCAGTGCGAACGCCACGTTGAGCATGCCGAGGGTCACGATGAACGGGGGCAGGGGGATCTTCTGCACCAGGAGCCCGTTGAGCAGACCGAAGCCGCCGCAGACGACCAGGCCCAGCATGATCGCCACGAGTGGCGGGAGGGTGCCCTCAGCCGCCATCTTGGCGATGACGATGCTGCCGAACGCCATCACTGCTCCGCATGACAGGTCGATGCCCGCCGTGAGGATGATCAGGGTCTGTCCGATGGCGAGGATGCCGACGACCATGATCTGCTGCACGATCAGCGAGAAGTTCCCGCCGGTCAGGAACTGGTCGGTCGAGAGGGAGAAGAAGGCGCAGGCCAGGAGGAGGGCGACCAGCGGGCCGGTGGTCGGCGCGGTGAGCAGTCTGCGGACCGTCGTCGGTGCTTTGAGTTCCGAGTACGGCGTGGTCGTGGCTGTCATGCGAAGTCCTTGGTGGAAGACAGTTGTCCTTGCGGCTGGCAGCGAGGGCGAAACCCTCGCTGCCAGGACAAGGGGAGGCGGTCGGCCTGGGCGGGGAGTGGGGCCGACCGCCCCGCTGAGGGGAGTGGCGTGGGTGGGGCGGCTCAGCCCCAGCAGTTCTCCAGGCCGTAGCCGGTGTCCTTCGACGTGACCCCGTCCTGCGCCTTGTCGGTGATCAGAGTGACGCCGGTGTCGGTGTAACCGGAGGCCTTCTTGCCGTCCTTGGCGTACGTCACGATGGCCTTGACGCCCTCGGCGGCCATCTTCAGGGGGTACTGCTGGGACGTGGCGGCGATCTTGCCGTCCTTGACGGCCTGGGTGCCGGTGCAGCCGCCGTCGACGGACACGATCAGGACGTCCTTCTCCCGGCCCTTGGCCTTGAGTGCGGTGTACGCGCCCAGGGCAGCCGGTTCGTTGATGGTGTAGACGACGTTGATGCCGGGAGCCTTCTGCAGGCAGTTCTCCATCGCGGTCTGCCCCTTGGCCTGGTCGCCACCGGTGTCCTGGGAACAGACAACGGCCGGGTCCTTCTCGCCGATGCCGAAGCCCTTCAGGAAACCGTTGTGCCGCTGGACTCCGACGGAGACGCCCGGCGCCAGGTCGAGGGTCGCTATCTTCGCCGTCTTGCCCTTCATGGCGGCCTTGGCGTACTCGCCGATCAGTTCGCCGGCCTTGAGATTGTCGGTGGCGAAGAGGGCGTCGACCGCGTTCTGCGGATCGGTCGCGGTGTCCAGGGCGATGACCAGGACACCCTTGGCACGGGCCTTCTGAATCGCTGGCACGATCGCCTTGGAGTCGCTCGGGGTGATCAGGATGCCCTTCACACCCGAGGCGACCATGTTCTCGATGGCCGTCACCTGACCCGCGTTGTCCCCGTCGAACTTGCCCGCCGCGGTGGACAGCTGGGCTCCGTTCTCCTTGGCGGCCTTCTCCGCACCCTCCTTCATCTTCACGAAGAACGGGTTGGTGTCGGTCTTGGTGATCAGACCGACCTTGACGCTGCCCGAGCCGGAGCTCGTGGAACCAGAACCGGAACCGGACCCGCAGGCCGTCAAGGTGAGGGCGGCGACGCCCGTGACCGCGGCGGCTCTGAGGAGGGAAGAGGACAGACGAGTGGTGCGAGACATGATCGACTCCTGTGGGATAGCGAGCGGCACGGGGATGGGGATCTGAACTGCCGCCGGGGTGTCATCGTTGACTTATGTCATCGTTGACACTGCCTGGCGAGGATGATGGACTCTGGATCCCGGCAACGTCAATGCCTTCCGCCCGTCACAAATCGGCAACGTCCGTGGCCGTCGCCTCCGTGCGGCACGTCAGTGGCTGCGTCGCCGTGGCCCTTTGCCGGACCTTCCGAGCCTTTCCGAGAGAGAGCAGCCCATGAGCGCGCGTCAGATCACCGTTCTGGGAGAGTGCGTCGCGGACGCCTTCACCGAACCGACAAATGCCTCGAACGAACTCGCCCTGCGGGTTCTGCCGGGCGGCGGACCTGCGAATACGGCGGTGGCCCTGGCCCGGCTGGGCACGTCGGCCCGCTTCCTCGCGCGCTTGTCCGCAGATGTGTTCGGCCGCATGTTCCGGGCCCACCTGGAGGCGTCCGGTGTGGATCTGTCGGACGCCGTCGCCGCCGCGGAGCCCAGCACGCTGGCCGTGGCGGAGCTGGATGCCACCGGGCAGGCCGCGTACTCCTTCCACGCACACCACACGGCCGACTGGCAGTGGACCCCCGGAGAACTGGCCGGAGTGGACCTGACCGAGACGGCCTGCGTGCACACCGGGTCACTGGCCCTGGTCAGCGAGCCGGGCGCGGGCGCGATCGAGGGGTTCCTGGCAGCGGCCTCCCCCCGGGCCACCATCAGCATCGATCCCAACGTCCGGCCGCTGCTGGTCGATCCCGAGGTCTACCGCGCAAAGCTCGCACGCTGGTGCGGTCTTGCCGACATCCTGCGCCTGAGCGAGGACGACCTGAAGCTCCTCCTGCCGGGCACACCGCCCGAGCAGGCGTGCGACCTCTGGCACGCTGCCGGGGCACGGCTCGTCGTGATCACGCTCGGCGCCGACGGCGCCCTGGCCTCACTCGACGGCCGGCGGCTGCTGGTGTCCGGGGCACCCACGCGGGTGGTCGACACGGTCGGGGCTGGGGACTCCTTCACCGCCGGCCTGCTGCACCACCTCGGAGCCCGCGGACTCCTCGGCGGCAGGCTGGACGCTCTCGGGCTCGACGATGTCGCGGAAGCCTGCCGGTTCGCCACTCGGGTCGCGGCGCTGACCTGCTCTGTTGCCGGCCCCAATCCGCCGTGGCGGAACCAGTTGGCGGAGCTTGCGACGGTCGGCGGCGCCTGACAGGCCCGCGAGCCGCGCAAGGCAATCGCGCCCGAACCGTTGACGCGGCGGCCCGATTCCGCTCATCATCGGGCCACTCGATGTCATCGATGACACAAGTCAACGATGACACCCCTGGTTGGCGGGGTGGACGACCACGCCGACCAGGGTGTCACTCTTCGGGCCGGTCCACGCGGAAGCCACAGGCTCCGCCCGGTGGACGGCCACAGCACAGGAGACACCATGAGCTCTGGACGTGTATCCCGACGTGCCCGCGTGCGGATGACCGCGGCGGTGGCGACCGCCTGCGCCCTGTCCGCAGCCGCACTGGCCCCCCAGGCCGTAGCCGCCGACACGCCCCGGTACTCCGAGACCTACCGGCCCCAGTTCCACTTCACGCCCGAGAAGAACTGGATGAACGACCCCAACGGCCTCGTGTACTACAAGGGCGAATACCACCTCTTCTACCAGTACAACCCCAACGGCAACTCCTGGGGCGACATGTCCTGGGGCCACGCGGTGAGCAAGGACCTCGTGCACTGGAAGCAGCTGCCGCTGGCCCTGTCGCACGACGACAAGGAGATGGTGTTCTCCGGCAGCGCGGTCGTCGACTGGGACAACACCACCGGGTTCGGCACCAAGAAGAACCCGCCCATGGTCGCCATCTACACCAGTTACGCCAAGTCCACCGGCACGCAGGCCCAGTCGCTCGCCTACAGCACCGACCGCGGCCGCACCTGGACGAAGTACCAGGGCAATCCCGTCATCGACATCGGCTCCAAGGATTTCCGCGACCCCAAGGTCCAGTGGTACGCGCCCACCAAGAGCTGGCTGATGACGGTGTCGCTGTCCGCCGAGCACAAGGTGCGGTTCTACTCCTCCAAGAACCTCAAGGACTGGGACCTGCTGAGCGACTTCGGACCGGCCGGCGCGACGGGCGGTGTGTGGGAGTGCCCCGACCTGTTCCCTCTCCCGGTCGACGGCGACAAGAAAAGGATCAAGTGGGTCCTGGTCGTCAACATCAACCCCGGAGGTATCGCCGGCGGATCGGCCGCTCAGTACTTCGTCGGCGACTTCGACGGCACGAAGTTCACCGCCGAGGACAAGGGCACCTACACCCCGCCCACCGGCACCGTGATACAGGACTTCGAGGGCACCGACTTCGGTTCGTGGACGACCACAGGCACCGCGTTCGGCCAGGCGCCGACAGCCGGAGCGGTGGAGGGCCAGGGCACGGTCGCCGGGTTCGACGGCAAGGGCCTCGCCAACAGCTTCCACTCGGGTGACGGCACCACCGGCACCCTCACCTCGCCCCCCTTCACCGTCGACAGCAAGTACCTGAACTTCAAGGTCGGCGGCGGCCGGCACCCGCACGTCCCGGGAACCGTCATGGAGCAGGGCCCCCCGCCCGCCGGCACGGTCCTCGCCGACTTCGAGGGCGGCACCTACGGAGACTGGACAACCACCGGGGACGCCTTCGGCACCGCACCGGCCACCGGCACACTCCCCAACCAGATGGAAGTCTCCGGCTACCTGGGAAGCGGCCTGGTCAACAGCTTCCGGAACGGCGACTCCACCACCGGCACCCTCACCTCGCCCGAATTCACCATCGACAAGAACTACGTCAACTTCCTCATCGGCGGCGGCAATCACCCGGCCGACTCCGACAACCCCACCGCGGTCGAGCTCCTCGTCGACGGCAAGGTGGTCCGCAGCACCACCGGACAGGACGGCGAGGCACTCAACTGGGCCTCCTGGGACGTCCGCGACCTGGCCGGCAAGAAGGCGCAGATCAAAATCGTCGACGACAACAGCGGCGGCTGGGGCCACCTCAACGTCGACCACATCATGCTCTCCGACACCCAGGCCCAGCCCGTATCCCAGGAGACATCCGTCAACCTGATCGTCGACGGCCAGGTCGTCCGCAGCGCCACCGGCTCCAACAGCGAGAACCTGGACTGGGCCTCCTTCGACATGCGCCCCTACGCGGGCAAGAAGGCACAAATCCAGATCGTCGACATGAACACCGCCGGCTGGGGCCACCTCCTCGCCGACCAGTTCACCGCCGCCGACACAGCCGCACAGTCCGTCGTGCAGCGCGCCGACTGGGCCGACTACGGCAAGGACTACTACGCGGCCGTGTCCTGGGAGAACGCGCCAGGCGGCAAGCGCTACATGATCGGCTGGATGAACAACTGGGACTACAGCGGAGCCATCCCCACGTCCCCCTGGCGCGGTGCGCAGAGCATCCCCCGCACGATGGCCCTGCGCACCATCGACGGCCGCATCCGGCTGACCAGCAAGCCCGTGACCAGCGTGACCTCCCTGCGGCAGAAGCACCCGGCGTACGCGGCCGGCATGACCGTCAAGAACACCTCCAAGACCCTGACCGGCCCCGCGGCCAAGGGCAAGGCCCTCGACATCGAGGCGACCTTCTCCCTCAAAGACGCCGAACGCTTCGGTCTAAAGGTACGGACCGGCGCAGGCGGCGAGGAGACCGTCATCGGCTACGACACCACGACACAGGAGCTCTACGTCGACCGCACCCACTCCGGCGCCGTCGACTTCAACAGCAGCTTCCCCGGCGTCCAGACCGCACCTTTGAAGGCCAAGAACGGCAAGGTGAAGCTCCGGATCCTCGTCGACTGGTCGTCCGTCGAGGTCTTCGGCGGCAGCGGCGAGGCCACGATCACCGACCAGATCTTCCCCGACCCCGCCAGCCAGGGAGTGCAGGTCTTCGCCGAGAACGGATCGGTGAAGCTGGACAAGGCCGTCGTCTGGCACCTCGACTCCGCCCACAAGTAACGGTCAAAGCTGAAAAGGAGAACAAGACCGTGAAAAAGACACTGCTTGCCGAGTTCACCGCCTGCGAGGGAGCTGAGAACAAGGTCGCCGGCCTGATCAGGGACTACGCCCTGAAGGTGCGCAAGGAAGAAGGCAACATCGCCTTCGACGTCTACACCAAGGCCGCCAACCCCCGCGCCTACTGGATCTTCGAGGTGTACCGGGACGAAGACGCCTTCCAGGCACACCTGAACGCCCCGTACGGCGGCCCTTTCAACACCGCCCTCAGCCCGCTGATCGAAGAGGACGCCTCCGTGCTGACCTTCCTCGATCCCCTGGCGTGACGGTGCCAAACCCGCCTCCCTGACGCGGTGGGCACCACCGCACATCCCAGTGAGCACGAAGCCGTAACGAGCTTGACACGGCCCGTCGCTGGGGCGCAGTCGCATCCCGTACTCCCTTGCCGACGCGATTGAGCACCGCGTCGGCAGGTGGATCAGGCGGCGGCAGCAGCCGGAGTCTCGGTCACGACCGTTTCCCAGTCCTCAACGAGGTCGCGGGCAAGCGCACCAACACCGAGACCCGGCAGCTGGGGGGGCGGCCTGGAAGCTGGGGACCTTTCCACCAGTGGCCAGACACCCCCCCAACAGGCATACCCGTCATCGCCACACCGGAGCTCCGCACGGGCGGTCAGCGGCGACGTCGTCCGTGGCCTGGCAGGCCGGCCAGGATCGCGAACACGCTGGAGCCGCCGCTGGTGACCGGCTTCGCCCATCCCTGCGTCGGGGCGGGCGGCACCAGGCGCAGCAGCCCGTCCACGACGGGACGTGGGGCGGCGGGAGCCGTGATCGGTTCTCCGGACAGGGGGCACGGTTCGCCCTCTGGCATGAGGTGCTGGGCGAGAGTGTTCTTGTGGGTGATCCGGGCCCAGGTGCCGCACGCGCACTCGTAGTTGTTCTGCAGTTCCGGGCCGGTCAGGACCACTTTCCGGCCGCCTGCCAGAGCGCACGACCCCGGCGCGTGGAGCGGTCCCGGCCCGGTGCGACGCGCGGTCTCACACCCCGACCTGCTGCGTGCGCCGCCGGTGCCAGGCCCGTTTGCGGCAGCGGGGAGAGCAGTACCGCGCCGAGGCGGGATGTTCCACCCCGGCCGTCCAACTCGTCCCGCACTCGGGGCAGTCAGCTGTCCTGCCAGCCTGGATCGCCTCGGTCCTCGCCCGCGTCCGCCGCAGCCGGCGCCACTGCCGCGAGCGGCAGGCCGACGAACAGAACACCGCCGTCGACTGCGCCAACGGCATCAGCGGACCACCGCACCCACGGCACAACCGCGGACCCGTCTCGCTGTTCTCAACCACCGCGACCAGCCTCAGCCGGGGAATCAGGCCCCTGCCCATGCAGTTACCGTACGACCGGCTGACTTCACCGGCTTCTGCCAGGCGAAATTCAGTCGAGAAGGGTGGCGGTCGGTTCGGCTGGCCTGTCCGGCAGTCCCCAGTCAGACGACGGGCGGAAATCGCACCACCTGCCGTCGAAGGGGAAGCGGCCAGCCTCTGCGAGCCGGGCGACCTCCTTGCCCTCAGCACGGATCGCGGCTGCCTCGTCAGTCGTCCAGTACGCAGGGTGACCGGTCTTGGCCTCGAACGACTCCTCGTCCTTCCACTGCCATGTCCGGTCGGGCGCCACGGTGAGGTCCAGCTCAAGGTCGATCACATTGATGCTGTCGCTATGCCGGAAGCGGCGTTCGAAGTTGACGTACCACCCCTGGAACTGCATGTCAGCAGAGAACAGCCACCAAACGGCGTGAGAGGCGCCGGTCGGCTGGTAGATGAGCGCACTGCCCCGGTGCCAGGCATCGGGCCGCACCGGATATCCCCCCTCGGGCCGGTTCTGCGGTGGGATATCCCGAAGATGGGCATCGCCAGGCAGCTCAACTTCCCAGACTGGCGAGCCCACGCTGAGCCACAGCAGCAGGCCGTCCTCCATGAGCTCTACGACGCGGACCGGGCCGGCGGTACTGAGCTGCCCGCCGAGGTAGAGGTTCCAAGTGAGTATCTGCCCACTGGTGATATCCATGCACGCGATCATGCCAGTGGCCTCTGACATTGCCATGAAGACCTGTCATGTAGGCCTCAGACACAGCTTCTCAGATCGCGCCACCCTCAACACTGAGCACGTCTGCGCCGACTACGAGGCTGGCATCCTCACCCTCCGCATCCCGATCGCCGACCGGGCCAGGCCCCGCAGGATCAGCATCGGCGGCACCGGCGGCCGCAAGGGAACCTTTCCCACCTGGGCCCCGACGGCGCCCACTCCCCCATCCCGGTGCAACTGACGCTGCGAGTGCACGGTTCACACCGCAGCCGGCTGCCTGAGCCGGCGGTCCGCCCCAGGCAGCACAAATCCCGGCAGCTAACAGGCTGCCGGGATCAGGAGTGCTGTGAGGCTACTTGGGCCGGACGGCGTCCTTGGCCTTCTCCTTGGCCGCCCGCAGGTCACCCTGGGACTGCTTGGCGTGGCCCTCGGCCTTCAGCGACTCGTTGCCCACCGCGCCGCCGACGACCTTCTTGACCTTGCCCTCGACCTGCTCGCCCTTGGCCTGAGCCTTCTCGTCCGCAGCCACAACCACTCACTCCTGCCTCACTCGGAAACGCAAGTACGCCATCCGTGTCACCGCGTATTGCATCCTCAAACCAGCCGAGGACCACAACGTATTCGCCGCGCGGACCGTCTAAGAAATACATAAGACTGGCAGGAGTGAAGATCGGACCGCCGGGCACACGAGGGTCCGGAGGTTGATAACTATGGTTCCTATTCTTCTTGTTCTTCTGCTCGCCCTGATCCTCTTTGGTGCCGGTTTCGCACTGAAGGCACTGTGGTGGATCGCCGTCATCGTCCTGATCGTGTGGGTCCTCGGCTTCGTGATCCGCCCGACAGCAAGCGGCGGCAAGCGCGGCCGCTGGTACCGCTGGTAGACAGCCACAACAGCAGCACAATCATGGGTGGGGCCCGATACCGTGGTGTCGGGCCCCACCCATGTCCCGTCCCCGCGATCGCAGGACGAAGGTGATGATTCCTCCGGTTCGGGGGTAGCTGCAGGGTCATGGCCGGAGGCGGCCGTGACGCCAGGAACCATGGCCCTCCAGCACGACGCCTCCGGCCATCCACGTAATTCCCAGCGAGTGCGGGATCAGAGGTATGAGCACGCGCATTTCTGACGGAAGGTCACCGGATTCGATGACGCCTGAAGAGTCATCGCAGTTCGGCTGAGGGCAAGCACAATTCAATGAGGGAGCCGTGATACTGCAGAGTCTGCGGACTGGGAGGCGCTGCGGTATTCGTCGTTGATGCGCCGGGCTTCTTCGAGCTGGTCCTCGAGGATGACGATGCGGCAGGCGGCCTCGATGGGTGTGCCTTGGTCGACGAGTTCCCGGGCGCGGGCGGCGATGCGCAGCTGGTAGCGGGAGTAGCGGCGGTGTCCGCCTGCCGAGCGCAGCGGGGTGATGAGGCGGGCTTCGCCGATGGCGCGCAGGAAGCCCTGGGTGGTGCCGAGGAGTTCGGCGGCCCGGCCCATCGTGTAGGCGGGGTAGTCGTCGTCATCGAGCCGACCGAACGAGTCGTCTGCTGTCACTGCACCTCTCTCATGAAACGCGTGGAGGGGCCCTGGCGCCATTGCGCCAGGGCCCCGAAGGAACTGCTACACCATCTGCCGGCCCTGATACTGCACCGGCCTTCTGTTTCCGCGGGCCCGACCGGACTGCTGTCGGGGGCGCGGGGATCGCGGTTGCTCGACCGGAGACCACCTCACTATCGATGTCCTGCGGTACCCGGGCTCAGTCATTCCGCCCGGGCGATCCTGATGGCGCCTCGCTCCTCCGTTCTTTCCCTCTTGACCAACCATTACCAAAGGGGGGGACTGCGTAATGCTGGCACTGCTCTACTGCGTGTTGCGTAGCGACCTGTGGAAGCGTCGCTCTTCGGCAGCCAGCCCCGTCGCCCGTCCTGCGTCTGCTCTGGCTTGGAACCCCACTGCCGAACCTCCCGGTACGCGCGCCCGCAGCCGACGCCTTCACCGAGGTACCGCTTGCATGCCTGCGCTGCTGGATACCGCGTACTGCACTAACGGGTACTGCAACTTCAACTGCGGTTCTGCTCGTGGCGACCCCTGATCACTGCGGGCCACCCGGTCCGGTCGTCAGCCCCGTCGCCGTCCTGCATCAACGCTGGCTTCGAAGCTCCACCACCGCACCGTCCTGCCAACTGCAACTGCCTGTACTACTGCCCGGCAGTTCGTGTCTGACGGGCCCTGCTGTCCTTCTTGGCTACGAGAGAAACCATAACTAGGCGATCTCTCAATGTCTACTCTGACCAACATAGATTTTTGCGTGCCAGGCAGAGAGAAAGTCGACCCCGAACAACGACGATGGACGGCCCCGGCTGGGCTGGCGACTGCGGCCGGGGCACAAGCACGTCACACGCCCGGGGCGGTGGACTCAAAGCGACTTGCAGCGCGCCAGGTGGCCCTGTCCGCAGCCAGGGAAGGGAGCCGCCGTGCCGCGGCACACCCTGACGCCGCGGTGCCGGACGCACCCGCACCAGGGGGACGCAGCACGGCATCCCGACGAGCCGGCACGTCCCCGAGCCCCATGTCGCACCCTGCCGGCGCGGTGGGCTAACCTCCCTTCGCCTTCACTCCTGCGGCGGAATACCGGAGTGGCGGAACCACCGTGAAATCGTGTGGCATGCATGCCCCAAGCGGGGGTACACCGTCTCCGGCCGCGCAAGAGCAGGCTGTGTACGAGGCTGGATCACGCAGGAGGGGACGAGCATGACAGCGACCGAGACAGCCGAGGTGCAGACCGTCGTGCTGCCGGAGATCAGCGACCCGTCGCAAATCACGCCGAAGGACGCCCGCGAGCTGTCGAAGCTGTTCTTCGACCGCCTCGCCGTCCTGGAAGAGGGCACGCCCGAGTACCAGTACGCGCGCAACACCCTCATCGAAATGAACATCACCCTCGTCCAGTTCGCGGCCTCGCGGTTCCGCAGCCGCGGCCAGGACGAGATGGAGGACATCGTCCAGGTCGGCACGATCGGCCTCATCAAGGCCATCGACCGGTTCGAACTCACCCGCGAAGTCGAGTTCACCTCCTTCGCCGTCCCCTACATCGTCGGCGAGATCAAGCGCTTCTTCCGCGACACCACGTGGGCCGTCCACGTCCCGCGCCGCCTGCAGGAAGCCCGGGTAGCGCTCGCCAAGGCCACCGAGGAGCTCCGCAGCCGGCTCGGCCGCATGCCCACGACCCGGGAACTGTCCGAGCTGATGTCCCTGTCGGAAAGGGACGTCATCGAGGCCCGGAAGGCCGCAAACGGCTACACCTCAACCTCGCTGGACGCCACCATCACCTCCAGCGAAGACGGTGAGGCCGCCCTCGCCGACTTCATCGGCATCGACGACACCTCCCTCGAACTCGTCGAGGACTTCAACGCCCTCGCCCCCATGATCGCCCAGCTCGACGACCGCGAACGCCGCATCATCCACATGCGGTTCGTCGACGAACTCACCCAGGCCCAGATCGGCGAACACCTCGGCGTCTCCCAGATGCACGTCTCGCGCCTCCTCAACCGCACGCTGGCCAATCTGCGCGAAGGCATGCTCGCCACCAACTGAGCACACGCGTCACCACAGCGCCGGCGGCGTTCCCCACCCTCGGGTGGGGAC